>JBLIRP010000131.1:0-7582 GCA_049472355.1 bacterium
CTATATCCTGAGGATATCGCCGGAGGAGGCGGAACGCCTTGCCCAGGCGATCATCGAGTTGAAAAAGCGGATCAGGAACTGTTCGATCTGCGGAAACATCACCGAGTCGGATATCTGTCCCATCTGCCGCAATCCCGACAGGAACAGGGGAATCATCTGCGTGGTGGAGGAGCCACGGGACATCCTGGTCGTCGAAAAGACCGGGGCCTTTAAGGGGCTCTACCATGTGCTGATGGGCGCCATCTCACCCCTCGACGGGGTCGGCCCCGACGACCTGCGCATCGACGCCCTCATGGAGCGGCTGAGGCAGGGCGGCATCAACGAGGTCATCATCGCCACCGATCCCAACACCGAGGGGGAGGCCACGGCAACCTACCTCGCCCATGTGATCAAGCCCTTGGGGATAAAGACCTCCCGCATCGCCCGGGGCCTTCCCATGGGCATGGACATGGAGTACGCGGACGAGGGCACCCTGACCAAGGCCCTGGAGGGCAGGATGGAAATCTGACCGATGACGCACAGGACAATCCATAGACCACAAAAACACACCCACATTCAGGAAAGGAGTCCCGGAACATGGAAGGAATAACCGAGGTTCGATGGCATGGCCGGGGGGGCCAGGGAACGGTCACGGCGGCCAAGATATTTGCTGAAACCGCTACCAGCGGGGGGAAATACGTACAGGCCTTCCCCGAATACGGCCCCGAACGGATGGGCGCCCCCCTGAGGGCGTATAATCGCGTCTCGGAATCGCCCCTCTACATGCACTGCCAGGTGGTGAACCCGGACATCGTGGCGGTGGTGGACCCCGCCCTGGTCAAATCGGGCAACATCACCGAGGGCACCACGGAAAGGGCCGTGTTCGTCATCAACACCCCCCGGGCCCCTGCCGAGATACGGAAGGAACTGGGCCTCAAGGGCGGTACGATCTATA
Source organism: bacterium (assembly GCA_049472355.1). Lineage (GTDB taxonomy): Bacteria > SZUA-182 > SZUA-182 > DTGQ01 > JAFGSM01 > JBLIRM01. The sequence continues at coordinate 935 of JBLIRP010000131.1, forward strand.
CCGTGGACGCCACCAAGATATCCCTCGAGGAACTCGGCCAGCCCTTTCCGAACACCCCGATGCTGGGCGCGCTTGCAAAGGTATCCGGGCTCATCGGCCTCGATCATCTCATCGAGCAACTCAAGGCAACATTCGGAAAGAAATTCACCAAGGAGGTCATCGAAAAGAACCTCAAGGCAATAAACCGCGCGTACGAGGAGGTGACAGGAGAATGAGCGGATCGAAACTGAAAGGCTGGAAGGAGCTCCCCATCGGCGGTTTGATCATAGAGGCCGGCAACACGGACGCGTATGAGACCGGATCATGGCGGACCTTCCGCCCGGTCTGGGACCCTGAAAAGTGCATTCATTGCCTTCAGTGCTGGATCTACTGCCCCGACTCCGCCATCAAGGTCGAAGGGGGGAAGGTGCAGGGGATCGACCTCACGCACTGCAAGGGATGTGGCATATGCGCAGCCGAATGCCCCGACAAGGTCAAGGCCATCGAGATGAAGGAAGAAGCGGAATTCGAAAAATAAGGACGTTGCCTACCGATAGATTCACGCACTATTGCCTTGTGATTTGACTATTGAGCAACGAACGTCAGGAAAGGGGATGGACATGCGAAAAAAAGTGGCAATGACGGGTAATATCGCAGTCGCCAATGCCATGCGCCAGATCAACCCGGATGTGTGCGCTGCGTACCCGATTACTCCCTCCACTGAGATCATGCAGCAGTTCGCCACCTTCAAGTCAAACGGGAAGGTGGACACCGATCTGGTGACCGTCGAGAGCGAGCACAGCGCCATGAGCGCCTGCATCGGCGCCGCCGTGGCAGGCGGGCGCGTGATGACCGCCACCTCGGCAAACGGCCTCGCACTCATGTGGGAGATGCTCTATATCGCCTCGGGGAACAGGGCCCCCATCGTCATGACCGTGGTGAACAGGGCCCTGAGCGCACCCATCAACATCCACGGTGATCACAGCGATTCCATGGGGGCGCGGGACTCGGGATGGATACAGATCTACTGTGAAAACGGCCAGGAGACCTATGACGGCCTTATCCAGGCCATGAGGATCGGCCAGGAAAAGGACGTCAGGCTCCCGGTGATGGTGTGCATGGACGGATTCATCATCAGCCACTCCATCGAAAACATCGAGATGCTCGAGGACCAGGAGGTACAGGATTTCATCGGCGAGACGATCACCCACTACCCCATCCTCGACACCACAAACCCGGTCACCTACGGCCCCCTCGACCTGCAGGACTACTACTCCGAGCACAAGCGGCAGCAGGATGAGGCCATGCTGCACGCCCGCGATGCCATCCTGAAGATCGCCCGTGACTTCGAGCGGCTTTCAGGAAGGTCGTACGGGTACTTCGAGTCCTACTCCATGGATGACGCGGAGATGGCCGTCATCAGCCTGGGCTCCTCCGCAGGGACCGTGCGCACCATCGTGGAGGACCTGCGCAAAAAGGGGATCAAGGCGGGCTCCATCAAGCTGCGGGTGTTCCGGCCGTTCCCCGGGGAGGAACTCGCCAAGGTGCTCGCACCGGTCAAGGCCGTGGCCGTTCTGGACCGGTGCGACTCCTTCGGGGCGATAGGCGGGCCCGTGTTTTCCGAGGTCCGCTCATGCCTCTACGATCTTTCCCGGCGACCCGCGGTGGTCAGTTATATCTATGGACTCGGCGGCAGGGACCTGGGCCTGGACCGGGTGGAAAAGGTGTTCGACGACCTTACCCGGATCATCAAAACGGGCAAGGTCGAGGAACCGGTAAGTTTTCTCACGGTCAGGGAATAGGAGGAGACAAGGAATGATCAAGCTCAAAGAGATAGCCCAGAAAAGAGACCTCCTGGCCGGGGGGCACCGGCTGTGCGCAGGCTGCACCGCATCCGTGATCATGCGGCAGATCATGCTCGCGTCCGAGGACGACATCATCGTCACCTCCGCCACCGGCTGCCTGGAGGTCGCCACATCCATATACCCGTACACCGCATGGAGGGTCCCCTTCTTCCACAGCGCGTTCGAAAACTCCGCAGCCACCATCGCAGGGATCGAGACCCAGTTCCAGCACCTCAAGCGCATGGGAAGGATCCCCATGAACAGAAAAATCAATTTCATGGCGATCGGGGGCGACGGGGGCACCTACGACATCGGGCTCCAGGCCCTCTCCGGCGCACTTGAGCGGGGGCACGACTTCCTCTACGTGTGCTACGACAACGGCGCCTACATGAACACCGGTATCCAGCGCTCAAGCTCCACGCCGATCGGGGCATCCACCACCACCTGCCCGGCGGGCACCTGCATCCCGGGCAAGCCCCAGTACCGCAAGGATCTCACCGCCATCGTGGCGGCGCACAACATCCCCTACGTGGCGCAGGCCGCACCCAGCAACTACCGGGACCTCATGGAAAAGGCCCAGAAGGCCTTCTCCATCACCGGACCGAAATTCCTGAACGTGATCGCCCCCTGCCACCGAGGATGGCGGACCAAGATCGACCAGGGGATCGAGCTCTCACGCCTCGCGGTGGATACCTGCTTCTGGCCCCTCTACGAGATCGAGGAGGGGAAGGTGCGCGTCACCTACAAGCCCAAGGAGAAGAAACCCGTCGCGGAGTGGCTCAAACTGCAGGGAAGGTTCGCCCACCTGTTCAAGCAGGAAAACGAGCACATCATAACCACCCTGCAGAAGCGGATCGACCGGGACTGGGAGCGGTTGCTGGAACGGGAGGGGAAGTGACGCCGTATCAGGAAGCTCCTGCGCGGTGCAATGATCTCACCACCTGGGGGCATCCTTTGGCACGGGAGGGAACGTGACGTACCTCCGGCCATGCGGATCGGCCTGACACGGCGTGACATGCCGCCGTGCGGGCCTTGACTGCACAGTAGAAGTCTGCTACTATCTTATACCCTTTTGACTGAATATATTCCCCGGTAGCTCAGTCGGTAGAGCGGGTGGCTGTTAACCACTTGGTCGGCGGTTCGAGTCCGTCCCGGGGAGCCAAAATATAAAGCCCTTTGGGATGTTTCCCAAAGGGCTTTTTGATTCTTTAAAAAGATCATTCTTTTGTTTAGGAACGTAATTCTTTTGGCGAGACTAGTTCATTTTTTTGATTTTAATTCTTGATTCACCTTTTCTGCCAGGAACATCTTCAAAAGAGACTGATAAGGAATATCCCTTTTGTTAGCGAGCATTTTGATCTCTTCGATAAGATATACGGGTAATCGTATGGAGATGGTTTTTGTGGTGGGCTTTAGATTTGGGAAAAGGGCCTTCTTACCCTTTGAGTAATCCACATATTCAGTGGAATCATGGGTTGACCAGAATTCCGACTCATCTTCTCCGTTCTTAAATTCAGGTATTTTTTTCAATTTGCTCATAGTGAATGCACTCTCTTCTTGTCATATCCCGTGCCGATATGACCCTCATCTTGTCCCTTCTTATCGTGAAGACCATGAATAATAATCGGCCGCTATTGGTCCTTCCCAATGTAAAATACCTTATTTCCTCATCCGAATGTTCCCTATCCTTTTGCACGATCAATGGCTCATTAAAAAAGACCTCCTCGCATTCCACATGGCTGACTTTGTGTTTTTCCCAATTCTTGTTTATATTGCCTTCATCCCATTCAAAACCATTGACATGAGAAAATATGACCATCGATCCCCTCGCGCAATAAATTGTATATATTCAATATATACATAGGCAATTGACATGTCAAGATGTAGAAAAAAATATGACGACCTGCATCCTTGACAATCATATTGAAAATTTATTGAATACCGCCAACTAAGGGATTGACAGCCAAACGGCAAGGTGATCTATGAGGTCACATGAGGTAATCACATGAGTGAGAAAAAACCGGCAAAGAAAAAAACAAGAACGAAGAAAAAACCCAAAAGTGAACATTCCGGCGCTCCCCCTATAGAATCAATGCCTTCTCCGCAGTCAATGGAAGGTCTCTTCTCAAACATTTTAGGTATAGGCCGAAGCGGGCGAAACGCCGTTGACGAGGCCCAGGATATTATGTACAGCGCCTGGGATGCTCCGACTCCTGAGCATGCCGTTGCTTTGGCCAGGAAGGCGCTCACCATATCCCCTGACTGCGCGGACGCTTACAATCTCCTCGCCCAGGAGACAGCGGAATCGCTTGAAGAAGCCATAGACCTTTTCCGGAAGGGGGTCGAGGCAGGCGAACGCGCGATTGGTAAAAAGGCGTTCAAGGATAAGGCCGGGGATTTCTGGGGCTATTTGGAAACGCGGCCTTACATGCGAGCACGCGCCGGTTTGGCGGAGTGTCTATGGGAGGCCGGTCATCGTGAAGAGGCAGTCGAGCATTACTGGGAGATGCTGCGGCTCAACCTTAATGATAACCAGGGAATGAGGGATATCCTGATACCGTGCCTCATAGAGCTTGGCCGAGACGAGGACGCCGAGAGACTCTTCAAACAATATGCGGATGATTGCATGGCCGTCTGGATGTACTCCAGGACCCTCCTGGATTTCAGAAAATACGGCGCCTCCCAAGGCGCCGACAAATCGCTGAAGGCCGCCATCAATGAAAACAGGCACGTGCCTTCCTACCTCCTCGGCCGCACAAAGCTGCCTCGCACCCTTCCGGATCATTACGGCTTGGGCGACAATAATGAGGCCATACTCTATGCCTCCGGGAATATGGCCGCATGGAAGGCCACTTCGGGAGCGCTGGAATGGCTCGCAACCAGGGTGAAATGAGGGACGGGAGGATGGGAAGAATCTTGTAATAAGCGTAATCGGCATCTAAGGTGGAGAAGCCATTGATTAAATCCGGGGTTTAAAAAATTTTGCAGGTCCTTAATACAGCCCAAAAATGTTATCATCATGCTCTGGCCCAGGGATATAGAATTTAATCTCTGCAGGTTTAATTCCCTCCCCACTGGGGCGATCTAAAAGAATTCAGTATAATATCTCGCTACTTGCGGCGGGGTGGTTTATTCCGCCATTCCTCATCCGTCGTCCGCCATTTTACTTCCGTAGGCGGACTGGACCGCCTGTTCCATGCGGGCGATTTCTTCATCCGAGAGCGAATCGAAGTGGCCTGCGCGTTTCCGTGCGGAAAGCCGACCATTGTTGTGTAGACAGAAGCGAATGAAGAGGTCGATCTTCCGGTCGGGCATGTCCACGATCTCCTGGATAGCCCTCTTGGTCTCGTCGTAGTTTGCCAGGAACTTCAATTCTTCGACGAGCTCCGTATCGATGGTCTGTTTGATGAACCGGAAGAGTGCCTCCGCCTGGGGTGTCATATCGATATAGCGGTACCACAGGGCCGTATCGTTCTGCACGGTCAGGCGGCCCTCCTCGTCGAGCGAATAATTCACCAGGACCATGAGCGGTCGAGAAAACGCCTCCAGGGAGGCGTTGTAGTCGGCAAGGTTCTTCAACATGGACGCCGATACGGGAAACATGATTCCCTTGGGCGTAAAACCCCGGCGGGCAAGAATATTGTGGATCAGGAATCGATGGATTCGACCATTGCCGTCCTCGAACGGATGCAGGAAAACCAATCCATAGGCTATGGCTGCGGCATGAACTACTGCGGACCCCCCCCCCTCGTCCATGCGCTTGTGACAGTCGACCAGGCCGTCCATCAAGTCGGGCAGGTCTTCCGGCTTCGGACAGGCGAAATGGACCTTCTCTTTCTGCCATGCGACCGTCTCACCGACATAGTTCTGGCTCAATCGATAGTCGGATTCGGAGAATCGCGGATCGACAATGCGATTCTGCAGGTCGATCAATTGTGCCTTTTCGCAGAAGTCTTCCCGCTCCGCTAACTGGAGCAGGGCGACAAAGCGCTCAGTACGGGTCGAATTCGGCTTGATATGTTCGATCTCGAAGGATGATTTCGTTTCCTTAGAGTAGAGATACCTCAATGCCCGATTCAACAATTCCGACGAGTAGCCGTAGACGACCCTTCGGCAACGATCGGAAAGGTCGGCTGCTTCGAACCCGTGAAGGACATCGGTGCGGCGAATCGTCGGACAGAAGCGGCCATCGCCCAACAAGTTGTCGTTGATCCGCTGACGGCGCACCTGGCGGGCCGGGCTGACCGTGTAGTATTGGTTCGGATCGAGAAGGTCTATGTAGTTTCCCTGTTTCACATCGTCTATCTGGAGGGTTGTGCCGGTGAGAAATTCATACAGAAACCACAACCGCCGGGCATACTTGCCCGTTGGTTTGGAGCGGACATAACCCAGGAAATCCTCCGTCGCGACCTTCTGAAAGAGCCCGGCGAGTATCGCCAGATTCGTACCGTCGTGCTTGAGTGCAAATTCCAGATGATCGCCGAGGGTGTTCCCCGGCCAGTACTTGGCAGGATAGACCTCCTCTATCACGCCTCCGGTCGAGCTGATCCGGTGTATTCCGCTGGTCGTCACCAAGGACCTGTGCCAGTTCGGGATGACGTCTATACCATACCGATCAACAAGCGCTGCATATCCTGCTGGCCTAAGCGTCACCTGTTCTTGAACCCTTCCAGCCACAGTATCCTCCGGAAAAACGATTATGATACGAGAATTATACTTATATTTCCAGAAATGTCAAGAAAAATAGTTACGATACGGGCGGCCACACTTCTCCCCTGATCAAACCAAGAAAAAGGGTTACGAGAAGGTTTGTTGGGAGAAAAAA
>JBLIRP010000132.1:0-7431 GCA_049472355.1 bacterium
GTTCTTCATCATGTAACGGGTATAATGCTGAGGCTCATGGTTGGCCACGGCCTCCATCCTTGTGAACGATATATTCAGGCTATGGTGTTTAATCCGATGATACACTATAGTCTAAGTCAACCTTTAATATCAAGAATATGTTGGTGGGTCCCGTGTGGTTTATCCTGTCCCTGCTCTGCGCGGTTTCGCTTTCCTTTGCCGATCTTTTTTCCAAGATCGCCCTGCGGCATGCGGACATCTTTCTCGTATCATGGGTGAAGATGGCCTTTGCCTTTGTGATACTGCTTGCAGGGCTTCCCTGGGTGCGCGTCCCTTCGATAAGCGGCCACTTCGTAAGGACCTGCCTCATCCTGTTTCCCCTCGAGGTCCTGGTGCAGCTTCTCTATATGAAGGCGATCCAGGTCTCCCCCCTTTCCCTGACCATTCCCTTTCTGGCACTCAGCCCCATCTTCCTGATTGCAACCTCGTTCCTCATGCTTGGTGAACGAATCGACCGCTCGGGCCTGGCGGGCATCCTCCTGATTGCAGTCGGGTCTTACATGCTCAATATCGACAAGGCAGCCTATGGATTCCTCAGCCCGCTGAAGGCCATCGCGAAGGAGAAGGGCTCATGGCTCATGGTCGTCGTTGCGGCGATATTCAGCATCACGTCAAACCTGGGAAAGATCGCGATACAGGAAACCAACCCATTTTTCTTCGCCGTCTTTTTCAGCGGCGTGATGGGGGTCCTCCTGTTCCCGTTTTCCCTGCTCATGTCCGATCGGCCCGCGCGCAGGATCAGGGAGCACCTGCCCATTTTCGTCGGCATCGGCATTGCCATGTCATTGACGGTCCTCTTCCATATGATGGCCATTGTCCGGGTGGAGGTGCCCTACATGATTTCGATCAAGCGGACCAGTCCGATCTTCAGCGTGCTCATGGGGTGTATCTTCCTGCACGAGTTGCATTGCAGGGAAAGGACACTGGGGAGCATCATCATGACTGCCGGTGCAGTACTCATTCTTCTGTGAATGGAGGATATGTCCCGAATCTGCACCACATCCCCGTAAAGCGGCTTTGTTGTTGTGTCAAACGGGTGCAGTTCCGGCTCAGGCGTTGGACTGCCCACGCTCCCGGGCCGACGATTCACGATTGGAATTGCCGGTCAAGCGGGTTTGCTCGATTCCTTTCCCTGCACGAGGGCCTTCAACTCCTCCATGAATTGTCCGATGTCCTTGAACTGACGGTAGACGGACGCAAACCGGACATAGGCCACCTCGTCCAGCTCATGGAGCCTCTTCATGACAAATTCGCCGAGTCTCTGGCTGCTTATTTCCCTGCCCGGGGCGCTGAAGGCCTGCTCCTCTATCTGATCGACCAGGGTCTCCAGAGAAAGGAGCGAAACAGGGCGTTTATTGCACGCCTTCACCAGTCCATTGAGCAGTTTCTTCCGGTCGAAGGGCTCGCGGGAGCCATCCTTTTTGATCACCATGATGGAAAGGTCTTCAATACGCTCGTAGGTGGTGAATCGCTTCTGACATGAGAGGCATTCCCTGCGGCGGCGGATGGAAAGCCCGCCTTCGCTTTCGCGGGAATCGAGAACCTTGTTCTCCGTGTAATGACAGAAAGGACATCTCATGGCTCAAGCCCTCAAAGCTAACAGATTGACGTCTCATGGACAACACTACCGGCAAAACGATTATAGAGGCGCGGATGCCCGCTGTCAAACAGCCGTCCTGCCGGCATCCTTCCGTGATGCCCGGATCGGCCTCAGTGCATGTGATCATGGGGCGCAGGTTTGATCCCGGGCAGTTGTATCTCCCCGAAGGTCTGCTCGAAGCGAGCGATGTTTTCACCGAGCACCATTGCCATCACCTTTGCATCGATGGGGTTGGTGATGATCCGTGAAACGATCTTGAGCTTGTTGCCTGGCGGAACGATAAGCCCGAAATCGATGATGAATTCCTTTTGAGAATGACCGATGATGACCTGATTTGCGTAGGTGCCCCGTTCCAGCTCTGTGGAGATGTCGATCGAGATGGTTTTTTTCTGCATTTGTTTCTTGTCGTCCTTATCCATACGTTCACCTCCTTTGGTATGCATGTCGTGACGTTATCATGGGGAAGGGGTGTCCTCCCTGTTCATGGTGACGATGTGTCGCACCAAAAAGTCCAGTTCCTTTGAACCGGTGAAATAGCTCAGGGCAAAGTAGGCGGCGATGCCTATTCCTATCCCCGAGAAAAGATACATTACCTTGGCGAAAAGGTTTCCCGCCTCGGCGTAGAGATCGAATGTCCGATGCATGGCGATATACGATATAAAGCCCATTGCAAGACTGTTGCCGAGTATCTTGAGTCCGCCCGCCACCATATCCCCCTCTGCGGCCATCCCCCACCTGCGCTTCATGATGCGCATAAGAAGCGCCAGATTTACGATGGCGGAAAGAGAGGTAGCCAGTGCCAGGCCCGCATGTTTGAAGGGGAGCATGAGGATGATGCTGAGACCGATGTTTAACAGTATGGTGATGATCCCGATGCGCACAGGGGTGGCGGTATCCTGATGGGCATAAAATACGGGGATGGCGACCTTGAGACCGGAAAAGGCACACAGACCTATGGCGAAGGCATACAGGGCCCGTGCGGTGGCGATGGTGGCGGTGTGGGAAAACTCCCCCCGCTGAAAGAGCAGGCTGATGATGGGTATCCTGAACACGATGAGTCCGATGCTCGCAGGCAGGGTGATGAACAACACCGTACGTATCCCGAATGAGAAGGTGGCCATCATCTCATCCGCCTTCTCCTGCGACGCAAGGGAGGAAAGGGTCGGAAGGAGCGCCGTGCCCAGTGATATGCCGAAGAGCGCAAGGGGCAGTTGAAGGAGCCTGTTGCTGTAATAGAGGTACGATATGCTTCCCTCGGGGAGGAATGATGCAAGGAGCGTATCGACCATGATATTGATCTGGGTTACCCCAAGCCCCAGGGCCGCGGGAAGCATGAGCACCCCGATCCTCCGTGTTCCCGGATTGCCGATGCCGGGATTGAACATGAGCCGGGCCCCCTTTTTCTTCAAAACCGGCGCCTCCATCAGCACCTGAAGCAGTCCGCCGATGAGGACACCTACGGCAACGCCGATGATCGGTTGTTGGAAGTGCGGGGAGATCCACAGGGCGCCGTAAATGATGCCGATGTTGAGTGCGGCGGGTACGAGGGCAGGGATGGCAAAATGTTGGAGGGAGTTGAGAATGCCCATGGCTGTTGCCACCACGCTGATCAGTATGACGTAGGGAAAGAGGACCCTGGTGAGCAGAACGGTCAGGTTGAACGTGGCCCTGTCAGCGACGAACCCCGGAGCGAGGATAAGGACAATGCCGGGCGCGAACAAGATGGCCGCACAGGTCAGCAGTATGGCGGCGATGACCGCAAGGGTCAGGACATTGCCCGCGAGATCCCAGACCTCCTCACTGTCCTTTGTCTCCAGGTATTCCGTGAATACAGGGATGAAAGAGGCGCTGATCGAACCTTCGCCGAGGAGCCGCCTGAGGAGGTTGGGAATCTTGAATGCCACAAAGAACGCATCCGTGGCCATTTCCGCACCGAAGAGATGGGCAAGGATCATGTCCCTGATATATCCCAGGATGCGGCTCGCCATTGTGGCGGCCCCGATAACCCCTGCCGATTTCAGGAGCCCCTTCTGCCGTTGATCAGCAGCGCACTTTTGTGATATTTGAAAAGAAGCACTTGACATAAGACGAAATTTTTTGTTAAATGTATGGACAATAGTACCAAAGTCGGGACAATACTAACTATCATGCACAGGAGTTCTTCATGGCACAACAAAAATCAGCGAAAAAGGCCATACGGCAGACCAAGACCAGAACCATCGTCAATCGGAAGAGAAAGGGCATCTTGAAATCCCACATCAAGCGGGTGTCTCTTTCCATTGCGGAAAAGGATGCTGAGAAGGCAACGTATGCCTTTAACGAGGCAGTATCGGTCATAGACAAGATGGCTGCATCAGGTCTCATACATAAGAATAATGCAGCACGCAAAAAATCCCGTTTGGCAAAACGAATTTCCTTGTTAACATAACACAAATACATTCTTTTCGGCTTTGCATGCATGGCCGCTTTCCTTATCGTCACACCATAAGTTTCCATGGTACTATCGAAAGACCATGGAACAGAAACACGGAAGCATACAAGTATAACAGGCAGTGGCGAAATGTCAAAGACATCCTTTGTCCTCGTATAAACTGCCGTATATTCAAATATATCTGTTCAATTGCCGTAATCATCAACAGATGATATCTCCACCACACGATAATTGACAGGAATTATACACGTCAGCATCTCCTCACAATACCCGGCAAAATGTGCTGACGGAATTTTCCGTGTGATCTTTATCCATGTGCGGGCATCCATGCATCGATTAAAAATTACTTGAACCGTAAAGAATTTCGGCAATTAACCGTCTTATGAACTGAATATATCTATTTATATAAATTACTTTGGCTATCATTACGTCATCGATTATACAGACCCCGACGTTTTTTAATGGATTTTTAGGTAACTCGAAAAAATCGGTTATGATGCAGAAATCCAGGAGAAAAACGTTGGTTTAAAGGGGGTGATCGCGGGATACAATTAAGCGGCAGGGGATTGACTCAACCGATTTGTTTGTGATACGCCTCATCATGATTATTCAGCTATATGGGGAGTATGGTGATTCATTTCCCCTTTTTTTATTATCTTAATATGCTACGTCAAGCAAAAAGATGCAGCGAAGGAGGTATTATTTTATGGACACCAGGTTAACGAGATTGTTAGGGGTGTGTGTTGTGCTTTGTTTGATCGTTGGTCTGGCCCTCGTATCGGCTCCCAGGGTAGAGGCCTATTACGGCGGGTACGGCGGCTACAGCAGCCTTCTGGGCGGTCTGTATGGCGGCTACGGCGGCCTTCTGGGCGGCTACGGCGGCCTTATGGGCGGTCTGTATGGCGGCTACGGCGGTCTTCTGGGCGGCTACGGCGGCTACGGCGGCCTTCTGGGCGGCTACGGCGGCCTTATGGGCGGTCTGTATGGCGGCTACGGCGGTCTGTATGGCGGCAGCAGCCTTTACAGCCCGTTCGGCTATCAGAACCTTTACTATCCGGTTCAGACCACGGGCGGTCTGACCTATCAGGTTCCCTTCTTGCAGATTGCCCCGTTGCTGGGTGTGGCCGGCCTTTACAATCAGCTGTTCCCGGGTCTGTTTAATCCGCAGCCCCAGCTTCCGCCGATTGTTAATGTGAGCACCCCGTCGAGTTACAATGTGACATTCCCGACTCCGGTTGGTGTTTATTCGATTACGTAATTCTTACGCAGCATGCAAAGGGCGCGGAACGGCATGCTCCGCGCCCTTTTTTTGTGTGCGCCCTGCAGGGCGCAACTGTTATACTGATCCGGCGTAATGTCACGGGCATCTATTGTCTTTTTTTGATGTGCCCGGCAGGGAGAACAACCCCGATCCTGTGCACACATACTGTGCGTCATTCGTAATCAGCGCATCCCTTAGACCGGTGTAGTAATGAATCGCACATGATTTGATTACCTTCCGCCCGTATTGACATTGCAGAGGCCAGCACGTAATCTACTACTATAATCTGCTGAAATCGTATGGTTGCGGCGGCGGTATGAGGGGGCATCGACGTGCGCCGTGTCCCTTGGTCATGGCGCCCCTGCAGAGGCCCAATATGGAGAAAAGTTTCCTGGCGGATGTCATGCTCGGCCGTTTGGCCCGCTGGCTCAGGATACTCGGATATGACACCCTGTATGCGCGGAAGGGTATCGACAGCGTCCTCATAGTGCGTGCATATAACGACGGACGTCTCATCCTCACCCGCGATTCCCGTCTTTATAGAAAGCTCGGGTCGGAGCGGACCTTCTTCATCCACGCCGACGACTTCAGGGACCAGTTGGGCGAATTGATTCGTTCCCTCGACATGCACCACGATCCCGACCGTTTTCTGACCCGGTGCCTGGATTGCAACCAGCCCCTGGTCCCCATTGCGAAGGAGGATGTCCGGATGGTGGTCCCGCCCTTTGTATATCAGACTGTGGAGGCGTTTCGAACATGCCCCCGGTGCAGGAAGGTATTCTGGCCCGGCACCCATATCGGGGAGATGGAACGGCTCATAACAACCCTTTTTGAACGGAAAGGAACAGAGGAATGAAGGTCGTCACCGGTGAGCAAATGAGGGCCCTTGATCAGAAGGCCATCAAGGGGCTTGGCATTCCTGGGGTCATCCTGATGGAGCATGCGGGAATGGGCGTGGTGGAGGAGATGGCGTGCCGTTGGGATGCCCTCGATGCGCAGAGGATCGCGATCTGCTGCGGGGCAGGGAATAACGGCGGGGACGGCCTTGTGGTGGCGCGGCACCTCATGAACCGGGGGCTGCGGCCCGAGGTGTTCCTGTTCGCCGACATGGGCAAGGTGCGCGGCGATGCCCGGATCAACCTGGATGTGCTCCTGAATATGGGGGGGAGGATCTACGTGGTGTCCGATCAGGACAGCCTGGAGGTCCACGGGGAGATCCTCAAGGGGTGCGACATCATCGTGGACGCCATCTTCGGGACCGGACTCAAACCGCCGGTGCAGGGATTTTTGGCGGAGGTCATTCGGTTCATCAATGAACTGCACAAACAGGTGGTGGCGGTGGACATCCCCTCGGGGCTCGGCGCGGATTCGCCGCTGGTTGAAGGGCCGTGCATCGATGCGGATCTCACGGTCACCTTTGCCCTGCCCAAGGTGTCCCACCTCCTGCCCCCTGCAATGGGTCATGTGGGCACCCTCACGGTGGTGGATATCGGCATTCCCCCCTTTCTGGTGGATGAGGCGGTATGCGCAATGACCGCCCTGGACCGGCCGTTTCTGACGGCGCTGGTACGCAGGCGTTCTCCCGATTCGCACAAGGGTACCTATGGCCATTGCCTCATCATCGCCGGCTCCGAGGGAAAGACCGGGGCCGCGTATCTTGCCGCCCAAGGCGCGTTGAGAATCGGCGCAGGCCTGGTGAGCCTCGCCCTTCCCCGAAGCCTCAACGACATCATGGAGGTGAAGCTCACCGAGGCGATGACCATACCGCTCCCTGAAACCGCCGGGCGAGCCATAGCCCCGGAGGCATGGGACGCGCTTTCCCCGCATATCTCAAAATTCAGCGCCATTGTCGTCGGCCCCGGACTCTCCCAGCACCCCGGAACCGGCGAGTTCGTTCGCACATTGGTGAGCGAGGCTGCGGCTCCCCTGGTCATCGATGCGGACGCGCTCAATCTCATTGCAGGCGGGCTGGACCTTGTCAAGCAATCGGGACATGCCCCCATTTTGACCCCGCATCCCGGTGAGATGGCCCGGCTGATCGGGAGCACCGTATCCGAGGTGCTCGAGGGGAGGCCCGAGATCGTTCGACAGGAGGCGGTG
>JBLIRP010000133.1:0-7373 GCA_049472355.1 bacterium
ACGGGCGGATGTCTTGACGCCCCCTGCGTCGCTACCCGCATCCGGCTCGGTGAGGGCGAAGGCGGCAAGACGCCTTCCCGCGGCGATATCAGGCAGATACCGCTCCTTCTGCTCCTGGGAGCCAAACAGAATAATGGGAAAGCTGCCCAGGGCGGTGGCTGCGAAACTGATGGCAACCCCGCTGCATGCCCGGCTCAGTTCCTCCACCGCCAGCACGAGTTCCAGGCATCCCCCGCCCAATCCCCCGAACTCCTCGGGAATGAAGATCCCAAACATGTCGGATGTGGCCATCTCCTTGATGATCTCCCACGGAAACGCCTCTTTTTCATCCAGTTCAGCCCTGACCGGCTTTATGCGCTCCTCGGCAATCCGTTGTGCAAGCTCCTTGATCATGAGCTGGTCTTCGGTCAGGAAATAATCCATATTCCACCCACCCTTTCTTCATTTCAATATGGTGCTCTATCCATATTCAATCTTATCTCGAAAATAGAATCATATAGAATCATATTTTCATGCTTCGTGGCGCCCTGAAAGGGCATGAGGGTTTGTCTCGAAAATATTCTGTATTCATCTGAAAATCCCCTTTGGGTATTTTCATGCCTCTTTGTGAGCCGAAGGCTCATCTGCGTTTCACTTCTACATTCTGCATTCGACATTCGACATTCGACATTCGCAGTTTCATCCGGCTCATGTGCGTTTCATCTGAAAATATAGCATTTTCATGCTTCGTGGCGACACAAGGTGGCATGAGCGTCTATTCCAAAAAACTGTCAATTCAAGACCTGACCCCATTTTGTTGTTTTGTTGCCCCTACCACCTGATCAAGGCGGAACCCCAGGTCAATCCACCGCCGAATGCAGCCAGCAGGATCATCTTCCCCCGCTCTATTCTCCCGTGCACCGAGAGGTCCCACAGGGCGGTGGGTATACTGGCGGCGGAGGTATTGCCGAATCGATCGACGGTGATCACCACCCGTTCGTCCGGGACCCCCAGCCTCTCGGCTGCTGCCTGGATGATGCGGGTATTGGCCTGGTGCGAAATGAAAAGGTCGACATGATCCGCGGTGACATGATTATGTTCCAAGGCGGTAAGCGAGGCGTTTACCAATGATTTGACCGCAATCTTGAAGGTCTCGTTCCCCTTCATATGGATATAGTGCTGCCTCTTGTCCAGTGTCTCATGGGTGCAGGGCTGCCGGGACCCGCCGCTTGGTATGACGAGCAGGTCGGAAAAACGGCCGTCTGCAAAGAGGTGTACCGACAGGATCCTGCTCTCGGACTGTGCAGGACTGACCACGACGGCACCTGCGGCATCGCCGAAGAGCACACAGGTCGCCCGTTCCTTCCAGTCGGTGAATCGTGAGAGGGTCTCGGCCCCGATCACCAGCACGTGCCTGTGGCGGCCTGCGCTCACGAACATTTCAGCGAGGGACAGGCCATAGATGAATCCGGAGCATGCAGCGCTTATGTCGAACGCGGCTGCCGTCTGGTTCCTCAGATTCCTCTGGACCAGGCAGGCGGTGGAGGGGAAGATGTTGTCGGGGGTAACCGTGGCGCAAATGATCAGATCGATCTCCTGAGGGGTCAGGCCCGCATCCTCAATCGCGTTGAGTGACGCCTCGGTGGCAAGATCGGATGTTGCCTGCTGCGGAGAGGCTATCCTGCGCTCCCTGATGCCGGTCCGGGTCTGTATCCACTCGTCGGAGGTATCCACCATCCGTTCCAGGTCCTGGTTGGTGAGGATATTTTCGGGTACGAAACCCCCAAGACCGGCGATGAAGGCCCCCCCTGTCCCTTTTCCGGGCATGCTCAACGGGCCTCTTTCAGGGTGAGCGCCCTGGTTTCGATCAGTTGCTTCACAGCCATGATATCATGGATTATCAAGGAGTTCACATCCTTACCGATATATTCCGATGCCACGCGTATGGCGTTTTTGATCGCCCGGGCATTTGAGATACCGTGGCAGATGATACAGACCTTGTTGAGCCCCAAAAGGGGTGCACCCCCGTATTCGGCGTAGTCGAACTTCTTTTTAAACCGCCTGAAAACAGGGAACATGAGGAGGAATCCCATTCGCGCCAGGATACTCCGCTTCACCTCTTTGCGCAGTGATGTGGTGATCATCTCCTCAACCCCCTCGGCAACCTTGAGGGCCACATTCCCGACAAAACCATCGGTCACCACCACGTCCACATCCCCTCTGAATATGTCCCTTCCCTCCACATTGCCCACGCACTCGAAGGGCACCTGCCGTATCAGGCCCAAGGAAGTCCGGGTCAGCTCGTTCCCCTTTGAATCCTCCGAGCCGTTGCTCAGAACGCCTACCCTGGGTTTCGGTATGCGCAACAAATGCTGGGCGTATGCATGCCCCATGACGGCAAATTGAAGGAGGTGACGCGGCTTGCAGTCGACGTTCGCCCCTGCGTCGAGCAGGAGACACGCCCCCTTCAGGGTGGGTAAGACAGTGGCGATTGCAGGCCGATCAACGCCTTCCAGTGCCTTGAAAAAGATCTTGGCGGTCGCCATCACTACGCCGGTATTGCCGGCGCTCACCATGCCATCCGCATCCCCGGACTTGACGAGCTCCGCAGCCACCCGTATTGACGAATCCTTCTTCTGCCTCAATGCCATGGATGGTTGATCGTGCATGCTGACGATCTGCGTGGCATCCTTGATAGCGAGGTCCAATCCTTCGGTCCGGTGCCGCTCGAGCTCTGCAGTGAGAATATCCTCCTGGCCGACGAGGATGAGGGAAAGCCCGAACTCGCGCGCGGCCTTTACCGCGGCGGTAACGGAGGCCTCCGGTCCGATGTCCCCTCCCATTGCATCTACAGCGATCTTCATCGATTACTCCATGTCAAATGTTATGCCTCTTTCTCTTCGATCTCCAGAATCATTTGATTCTTGTAATGCCCGCAATTAAGACACAGCCGGTGGGGGAGCTTGGGTTCCTGACACTCGGGACACACCGCGAGCGTCAACGGTTTCAATGCCCAATGGCTTCTCCTCTTATCCCGCCGCGATTTTGATCCCCGTCTCTTCGGATTTGCCATGTGTACCTCCTTCTAATCATCTATGAATTTTCGTGATTTTGACCAGCGAGAATCCGCTTTTGAGCCGGAACAGTAACACCTTCCTTCATTCAAATTCTTGCCGCATTCCGGGCAAAGCCCCCTGCAGCTCACCGTGCATACCGGATTCATCGGGATGGCAAGCAGTAACTGCTCCATCACCAATGCACTGAGATCAATGGTTCTTTCAGTATAAAAGCTGACATCCAGATCATCGGATTCCAATTCAAGGTCCGATTCCTTGGGCCGTTCTCGAGAGGGGAGAAACGTTGCGGTGAACGGCTCATCAATATGGCAGGAGAACTCCTCCAGGCACCTGCTGCACTCAAGCCGGAGGAGTGCCTGAATGACCCCCTTTATCAGCACCTTATCTCCGGAGCGTTTGACAAATGCCTTGAGGGTGAGCGGCTCCTTGAGACGGATCTCTTCACCGCTCGGATTGAGATCTTCAATGCTTGCAGTCAATTTGATTTCTTTTCCCTCTTCAGGGATGTCGTCAATCAAAATCTCCATTGTCCTTTAACCCGACACTATTTATTAAGTTGATACAAAAATGACTTCAGTTTCTTTTAAATGAGTTATCTATTGTAATGAAAAACCCTTCTGCTGTCAATAATGCCTGCCCCCTTTCTCATGGAATATGTGGGCCAAAATGGCCCCTGGACATGCCGATATGTGGCCATTATCGACGTTAATTGAAATCCCTCCTCGCAAACACATAGAGAGCCATAAGAACGATGATGCCGAGGTAGAGAAAGGCGTACGCAAGGGCACGCCAGTAGTATCCCGATGAAACGGCAAGGTTATGGACGACCTGCGTGCGTATGTTGAAATTCTCGAGGTTCGGAAGGAGGTAGTAGAGGAATCGTGTTACGCCCTTGATCAGGTTCGATTCCGTGTTCTGCCCAAGCCTCACCAAGTCCCCTGTCAGGTGGCCGATCACATAGATGGACAGGGTGAATATCGTACTCAAGGTGGGCGTGGAAAAGGTGGAAAAAAGGATGGCCACGGAGGTCACGAGCATCAATTCCAGGAAGATCAACCCCACCGCGGGAAGAATGTGCCAGGCGATTGTGCCGGACATGAAATAGAGGGTGATCATCAATCCCATGATCATGAGCACGACGTTTATGGCGAGGGTCATGAGCAGCCCCATGTACTTACCCAGCAGGAATTCGGACTTCCTGATCGGTTTTGACAGGATATTGTATATGGTTTTTCGATCGATCTCCTTGTATACCAGGCCTATCCCCACAAATATCGCAATGAGCACCCCGAAAATGGAGATGGAGGCAAGGCCTATATCCGTTATGACCTTGTCGCCCTGCCCGATGGTCAGGTTTCCGATGATGGTCGAGCCGCCGATGATAAGCAGTGCGAAGATGAGAAGGTTGTACAGGATGTGATTCCGGATCGCCTCCTTAAAGGTGTTGAATGCCACGCTCATCCATTTCATTGAATAGTCTCCCCACGAAGGTCCAGTTTGTTCACAAAGATCTCCTCGAGGCTCATGCGGTGAGGGATAACGCTCAACACCCTGCCACCTGATTCGTCGATCATCCGTATGACGTCCATCACCCGGTCATCCCCGTCGATGGTGATTTGCACCCGGTGGTTCTGTTCCAGGATCTTCACCGCCTCCCTGCGTATCTTCTCCATTCCCTGCCCGGAAACACCGGTGAATTCAATATCGATTCCCTTCGCCTCAACCTGGAGAAGCTCATCCAGGTTACCCACTGCAATCAGCCTCCCCTTATCCAGAATCCCTATACGGTCACAGATCATCTCCACATCCGGAAGGATATGGGAGCAGAAAAAAATGGTCTTCCCCTCTTTCTTCAAGGTTTGGACGATATCCTTGACCTCCTTGCGCCCTATGGGATCAAGGCCTGAAAGCGGCTCGTCCAGGAAGATGATATCCGGGTCATTGATCAGTGCCTGGGCAATGCCGATCCTCTGAAGCATGCCCTTGGAGTATTTTCTCAGGGCCAGATTCTCTGAACCCGTAAGGGAGACCATCTCCAGGAGGTCTGCGATGCGCCTCATCCGCTGCGACCTGGAAAGGCCGAAGAAATGGCCGTAGAATTCCAGAAGCTCCCTGCCGGTGAGGTAGTCGTAAAAATAAGGCTGTTCAGGCAGGAAGCCGACCCGCGACCTGACCTTGATGGTGGTGATTGATTGATTCAGGATGGTTGCATGCCCCGAGTCAGGTTGAATGAGGCCGAGCAGTATCTTGAGGGTGGTGGTCTTCCCTGCGCCATTGGGCCCCAGGTACCCGAACGTCTCCCCCTTCTCCACCTCGAGGTTCAGTCCCTCCAGTGCGCGCTTCCTCTTTCCCCAAAACCCGGACCGGTATGATTTGGTAAGCCCCTCGATGCTGATTATCCCCATGGCATCCCCCTGATCCACAAGTCAAACTGCCATTGAGTTAGGTCGATCATATCCCTTTCCTGATTGTTTATTATTACGAAATTCCTTCCCGTTTATCAAGTCTTCATAGAGGCCCTCGTGCATTTTAAGCCCCTCCCTCAGGTCGAATTCCCTGGAGACGGACCGGGCATTCCGCCCCATGCATGCCATGAGATGAGGATTGTTCAGCAATTCAATGACCCTGGAGGCCATAATCCCGGGGCTTCCGGGAGGGACCATAAATCCGGTTTCCCCCTCCCGCACCACCTCATCCACCCCTGCGGTTTTGGTCGCCACCACCGGAATCCCCGCAGCCTGGGCCTCCACCACCACCTTGGGAAGCCCCTCCCACAGAGAGGTAAGGGCCATGATATCAAACCCGGCAAGCAGCCGCGGTATGTCCCGCCGCCATCCGGTAAGGTGCATATGATGCTGCATTCCAAACTCCCGCACCATGTCCTCCACCGCATCCCTCAAGACACCATCCCCCACCAGAACGAAATGTGTATCGGGCAGTTCCCGTCTCACCCGGTCCGCCATGCGGACAAAGTCCAGGGGGGCCTTCTGCGGCTTGAGGCACGCAATCATTCCCACTATCCACCCCTTTTTCTTGATATTAAGAGTCTTTTGCAAAAAATCCTTCCCCCCATTCCCTCCCTTGATCCCTGCGAATCCCTCCCGGTCGATGCCGCTTCGGATGATGAGGGAATTCGACGGCCGGGAGACGCCCATGCCTATTCCCGTGCGCAGATTCTCCATCGAGACATAGACCATCCTGGTGGTGATCCGGCCGGTCAGCATCTCCGCCAGGGTGAAGATGCCGCGCACTATCCACGGCTGATAGGGGTGAATTCCGAAGCCGTGGACCGTGTGAATCCGGATCGGAATCCCCGCACAAAAGGCCGCCCACCTGCCCAGGACCCCTGCCTTGGAGCTGTGGGTATGCACGATAACCGGCCCGGGATGGGCCGCCCTTTCCTGTCGCAGGATACGCCACAGGGATATCAGGGCGCGCAGGTCTTTGATGGGCGACACGGCCCTCACCAGATGGGGGCATACCCGGACTGTGACATCCGGCATCGAACGTGCCTCGGGAAGGAGGAGCCCTTCAGGGCCGCATATCAGGAGGGGCAGGTACCTCTCCCTGTCGAGATGGGCGACGGTATACAGGGTCGTCTGCTGTGCGCCCCCCAACTCCAGGGTGGTGATGATATGGATTATGACAGCCCGCTTTTCCATACTACCGTGTTCCCCTCACCAACCATCCCGATCCCCGGTCATCCCTCTTCCATCCTGATTCGCTTGAGCAGCAATGCACCTACAAAGAGCATGACACACGTGCCCATAAAAAGGTACACAGCGCCCCGGGTCGAGAGCGAGATCATCAGCACCCCCGCCATTCCCAGCGCCGCCGCCACCAGATACGACAGGACCACCACCTGCACCGGAGACATCTTCAGGTGCCGGAGGCGAATGGCGAAATGATCATTGCTTCCCAGGAAAATGGACCGGCCGCGTTTGAACCGGATATAACTCACAAAGATCGTATCAAAGATGGGCACCCCCAGAATGAGCACCGGCGCCAGCGTCGCCACCAGGTTTTTATCGGTGTAGCTCCCTATCATGGCAAGGGCCCCGATCATGAGCCCGATAAAAAGGCTTCCTGCATCCCCAAGATAGATACGCGCATGAGGCATGTTCCATCGGAGAAAACCGAGGATGCTCCCCCCAAGGGCAATGGTCATGATGGCGATCATCGTCCTGCCGTTGAGGCTGGCCACCCAGAAAAGGCAGAGACATGCGATGCATGCAACCCCCCCTGACAATCCGTCCATGATATCGATCAGATTGAAGGCATTGGTAATCCCGATCAGCCAGAGAATGGTGACGGGTA
>JBLIRP010000134.1:0-7190 GCA_049472355.1 bacterium
CCCTCCGGAGTGCTGCCCGCCTCAATGCACCGAGGATCTTCCTGACCCAGGAGGGTCTCAGCACAACGGTCCCGTGGGGGCACAGCTCGTGACAGCAGTAGCACCGGATGCACCTGCGGCGATTGATCCGCGCCCTGCCGGAAACCATGGAGATGGCCCGGTTCGGGCATGCCTCCGCACATACGCCGCATCCGCGACAGGTTGCCGGGTCGACGCGCGGGGTGATGCTCAATACCCTGCCGCATGCATGGCACAGGACACCCAGGAGGAATGCATGCCGCAGACGGTCGATCACCCCGGGTGCGTCGAACGTGGCCGGGGGCGAGAACGGAACGCGCAGGGCATCGAGCGTCCCCGGTGCCTTCAGCGGTACGGCGGAGACCTCTGCGGCGCAGATCCCCTGGTGAACCGCCTGCCTGAGATAGGGGACCCGCAAGGGATCGAAATCGATGAGGGAGCATATTACGAGGTCGAGATGGAAGGGGTCAGCGGAGGCAGCGATGAGTCCCAATTCCCTGAGACCTCCCCATGACGGCCCATCCCCCTCCATCCCCACGATTCCATCGCATATGGTGAGCGCGGGGGCGAGGAGCAGGCACAGATCGATCAACATGCTGCCGAACCGCTCGCGATCCTTGAACCTTCCGTGGTATGAGGGCTTGTGCAAACCGGGCACCACCCCGAAGAGGTTCTTCACCGCGCAGCTCAGATAGGTGAATCCATGGGACTTTACCTTGGGCAGGTTGATGAGCACATCCGCCTCGATGACCGGGGAGAGCACATCGAAGCGCTTCATCATCCTGCCTGCTGCAAAGGGCACGGTGGTGGTCCGGCAGTCGTAGTTCAGGCACACCGCATGCTCCAGGGGAAGGTATCCGCATCGTTGATAGAGCCGGTGCAGGGCCCTCGGGACATAGGGAATGCCGGCGCCGGGGCTGTCTATCACGAACGGACTCCCTCCTGCCTCGGTTACCAGTCGGGCAACCGCCTCCACCACCGAGGGGTGTGTGATCACCGCGCTCGATGCATCCGCCCCCCGCAGGAGGTTCGGCTTCAGGGCCACCCGCTGTTTGGGTTTGACGAAGCTACCCATGCCGCCCAGGGGTTCGAGTGCGCCCCGTACCGCCCTCTCCACCTCATCGACTGCGTAGCTTCCGCATCGGCTGAGGCTGACCGTCCCGTTTCGGCGATCCTCCATTCCCTTTCCTGTCATCGGGTCCTTCCCGTGGATTGGATAGGATACATTTGACAATTGCATACAATGGCATACGTCTTCCCAGGCATTATACAGCAAAAGGATCACCGCTTCTATTGATGAATTTCCGGACCCCGACGATTCTTATTTTGAATCCCGAGTCCGGGATCTCATACAGACAAAGCCGCATTTTAGACGAACAGGCCTTTTTGATTCAATCTAAAGAAGGCCATTGGTTACGACCTATAAAATACGCTGTACAACCTGAATTTGATTGCAATAATTATGAAGACATTTGCAAAAAGTATTTTTTTTATCCGGATTATTTTCTTATAACCCTATGAAAAATAGAAAGCAGTAAAAAGATACAATTTCTGGTATATATATTGCTATAATTATTTATATATTTCATTTCTTACCAATTTTTATCCAGTATGATGTTTTGATCCCTTTCTTTAATATTCAGTTCAACCCATTGGAGGTGATAGAGAAATGAAAAAGGGAAAGATAAACAAAAGGATGCTTGCATGTATCTCCCTGGCATTGATTCTTCTCCTTTGTGCCGTTCTCCCTGCCCATGCGCTTGCCCCATTCTATTATTATTCAAAATATCTTTCTCCATACCTATTTTACGCATATCTTCCAACAACGCTGCCTTATTATTATCCTACGTATATCGATCCAACGCTGCTTACCTCCCCGTTGCTCACTGTACCCACCGCCACTGCCGCCCCTACCGCCCTGGCATCCGGATTACTGATCCCATTTTTCCCTTCCCCGATTATTCCGGTGATCCCCACCTCATTTATTGCCCCTGCGGTAGCGGATTTTTTGATTAACACCGGGAATCCTCAAGTTGATGCGGTCTTAGGGTTGATCGCATTTAATCCCCTTTTATTGAATGATCCGTTATTGCTGAATTCTCTTATAAATACAGGGAATCCGGACGTTGCCTCTGCACTTGCATTCGTGTCAACAGTTTTTGCCCCTTAAGATATGGAGTTGCTTCATGGATCAATCTCTTGTTCTCCTGACATGACTTTCGTGGTTTAAGCATGAGGCTGATTAATATCAGGTTTACCCCGGGATGATACTATAATTTTTTCTAAGTTTGCCTCCGCTCCAATGTACTAACTCAGTTTGCTTGGACACATGTAATCGTCTACGCGTTGCCAAAAAAAAATTTACAGAGTCCATCCCTCTGTTTCTGCATAAATGGAAAAAAATGGGGTCAGGTCTTGAATGACAGTTTTTGCAGTACACCCTCATGCTCCCTTGTGACACCACGAGGCATGAAAATATGATTCTATTTTCGGAACAAACCCTCATGCCGCTTCGCGGCGCCACGAAGCATGAAAATCTATTTTCGAGACAAACGCTCATGCCACCTTGTGGCGCCACGAAGTATGAAAATTTGATTTTGTTTTTGGAACAGAAACTGTCAATTCAAGACCTGACCCCAAGCCCACGCAGGGGTTCGACATCACTGTCGAACCATCCCCAAAAATCGTCGAGCCGGGGAGGGGCTCCGGGGGACTCCCCTTCGTTGACAGGCAGTTTTTATCAATAATAGCAATAAGATAGCATGATACGCTCTCGTTGGCATCAGGGTTGCTTACTATACTGGGTAAGGGATAGTTGATGACACACCAACGAGAAAGAAAGGAGGTAGAGAGGGAACAAGAAAACGCTTCCAGGGGAGAAATGGCGCAACCAATGAACACCCTTGTCAGGGTTTTTGACGGAAAGGAGGTGATGCACTGTACAGGCGAGGGGAGACAAACCCCCTCGCCGCTATTTACCCGGAAACAATCGCAAGCTCAACAACAGCCAAGGAAGGGGATGGGATCAAGCAGGTATCTCCCATCCCCTTCTTGTTGCCAAGGAACGGTGCGCACTATATACTTAATCCATCCGGATCCATGCCCGGATCGGGACCATGCGCAGATGGAGCACAAAGAGAGCTCATACCCAGGGGAGTGATGACCCAGGAAGATTATGAATACAAACACGCATTCGGATAAGACAACACGGGGAAAACCCCTGTTCACCACCTATGCCGTGATCACCCTCTTCCTGCTGATCATCCTGATCACGGTGAACGGCCTCATCCAGTTTCGCCGCGAAAAGATCGAGATGTATAACCTGTTGCAGCATCAGGGCGAGGCACTCGTACAGAGCCTGGAGATTGCGTGGCACAATGCGGTCCTCTCCGAATCCCTGGTCAGGCAGCAGGTGGCGGAACGGCTCCTGGACAATGCCTACTTCATCGATCGCGTCATGTCCCTTACCGGTGAGAATCCCTTCATCCTCAAGCAGCTCGTCAAGGAAACGAATATATTTCGGGTCATCGTTATCGATGCCGTGGGGAGGTTTGTCCTTGATTCCAACCCCCCGTACGTGTTGCCCGGGCTTCCAAACCCCTCGTCACCCCCAATGGACCCCGCGAACATCCTGCCGATGGTCAATCCCGTGCTTTCGGGTCGCAAACAGCACCTGATGGTGGGCAACGAGCCCCTCAGTCCGGTCCGGGAAAACCTCCTGTGGGTGGCGGTTGCCCGCAGAACGGCCCCCGGCGCGATCATCGTCACCGTACAGGGGGAGTACCTCACGCGCTTCATCTCCGAGATCAGTCTTTCCAAAATCATCAATCAAATCGGGGCCAAGCCGGGCATCGAGTACCTGATCTACGATGACCCCTTCAATCGAATCACCGCGCAGAAAGGGGAATCGGGGCCTCCGCCGCTTGCCAAGCCGCTGTTCCACTACCTCAGCAGCGAGGAATCCTCCATGACCGTTTCCAGGACCGGGAAGGAGGTCATGGAGATAAGGCATCCCTTTTCCTTCCAGGGACGGCGCATCGGCCTCATGCGGGTGGGGCTCTCCCTCTCGAAGCTCAAGGAAACGGAACACGCCATGAGCGCCCAGGCCCTCTGGTTCGGCGGCGTGATGATAGCACTGGGAATCTGCGGGATCTTCCTCATCTTCTTCCACCAGTACCGCCAGTACCGGGTGCAGAAGTCCCGGGAAGAGGAGATCCAGCGTGCGGACAAGCTCATCTCCATCGGAAAACTCGCCGCCGGGGTGGCCCACGAGATCAGAAACCCGCTGAACGCGATCAGCATGGCAATTCAGCGCCTGCAGCACGAATTCCTTCCCGAGGCCGAAAAGGACCGAAAGGAATTCATGGAATTCAGCAGCGTGATCCGGGAGGAGATCGGGCGGGTGGACAAGATCATCACCGACTTTTTGAACTTCGCAAAACAGTACCACACGGAAAAGACCAACGTCCGCATCACCAAGCTGATCGATGACCTGGTGCTCTTTTTGGGTGCGGAGGCGGAAAAAAGCGGCATTGTCATGGAGACATCCTATGCCGAAAACGGTGCCGAGGCATGGTGCGACCCCGGCCAGATCAAACAGTGCCTGATGAATATCATCCGGAATGCCATCCAGGCCATGCCCGGCGGGGGGAAGATCACCATCTCCCTGGAACATACCCCCGAGGGGGCGGTCATCCGGGTTGCGGATACCGGTCCGGGGCTCAGCCCTTCCCAGATCGACAAGATCTTTGAATTCTACTATACGAACAAGGAGGGGGGGATCGGACTCGGGCTCCCCATTGCACAAAAAATCATGGAGGATCATTGCGGAAGGATCGAGGTAACCTCCGAGGAGGGACAGGGCGCCACCTTCATCCTCTATCTGCCCTGCAAATCGCCGAATAAAAAGGAAAGGGGGCGGAACACCTGATGAAAAACCGGGTCGTGGTTGTGGTCGATGATGAACGAAATCAACGGGAGATGCTGGTGGGCTTCCTTGCCAAAAAGGGGTATCAGTCCCTGGGGTGCGAGACCGGCCGCGAGGCCATCGCCATCGTACAGGAGCACCCCGTGGATGTGGTGCTCACCGATTACCAGATGCCGGGAATGACCGGTCTGGAGCTCCTGAGAAGGATCAGGCAGATCAATCCCGAGATCCTGGTGATCGTCTTTACCGCCTACGGCACCATCGAGATGGCCGTGCAGGCGATGAAGGACGGCGCATACCACTACCTTACGAAACCGGTGGATCTGGACGAGCTCACGGTCATCCTGAAAAAGGGCACCGACTACCTCCAGTTGCGGGAGGAAAACCGGGAACTGAAGAGTATCCTCCACGAGCGGTTCTCCTTTGATCACATCGTCAGCGCAAGCGGCCAGATGGAGGAGGTGCTGAACCTGGTGACCCGGGTCGCCAGGACGGACACCACCGTGCTCATCCGGGGGGAAAGCGGCACCGGCAAGGAACTGATCGCCCAGGCCATCCATTTTCACAGCCTGAGGGCGGAGCGTCCGCTGATCAAGGTCAATTGCGCGGCCTTGCCCGAAACCCTTCTCGAATCGGAACTGTTCGGACATGAAAAGGGGTCGTTCACCGGCGCCATCACCCTGAGGAGGGGACGATTCGAAGAGGCGGACGGGGGATCGATCTTCCTCGACGAGATCGGGGACATCTCCCTCAGCACCCAGGCCAAGCTCCTGAGGGTCATTCAGGAAAAGACCTTTCAGCGCATCGGCTCCAATACGACCATCGAGACCGATTGCCGGATACTCGCCGCCACGAACAGAAACCTGGAGGAACTGATGAAGGAGGGGACATTCCGGGAAGACCTCTACTATCGCCTGAATGTCGTCCCCATCGTCATCCCGCCCCTGAGGGAGCGCAAGGAGGACATCCCGAGACTCATCGAGCACTTCCTGAAACAATTCAGCCTCAAATGCCACAAACAGATCAAGGGGATCACCCGCGAGGCCCGGGACATGCTCATCAAATATGATTACCCGGGAAATATCCGGGAGCTGGAAAACATCATCGAGCGGGCGGTGGTGCTCACCCGGCACGAGGTCATCGATGTGGAGGACCTCCCCATGCAGATGAAACAGCGCCCGCAGGAGGTCGTCGAACCACAAACAGGGCTCCTGGGAAGCCAACTATCAAATTCCGAGCGGTCGATGATCCTCAAGGCACTCGAGAATCACCGGTGGGTGCAGACGCGGGCGGCCGAGGAACTCGGCATCAGCGAGCGGGTCCTTCGCTACAAGATGAAGAAACACCACATACGACGAGGCAGGTGACAAGGCGGGCCGCTCTCATCCATGATCGGTTCTCGCATCCATCAGGGCAGGAGGCATCGGCGACTCCTCGGACAATGACCACCAGACCGGTTGAGGCGGGAAACATATCCCCCGTCAGTCATCATTCAGCGGGGAAATCAGGGTGTGCATGCAGGGGGGCAAGGGAACCCCTGCCATGGAGGATGCACATCACCGGGTCGGGGGCCAGCGGATGGGGGGCGCGAAACCGGCAGCCACCGGCACATTCCTCGACCACCGGGCAGCTCCTGCATTCGAGCGTCTCGAGTGGAACATGCCGCAGTCTCCCCCAGCATGCCATAAGGCCTTCCCGGGCGTCCCCCAGGGGCGCATCCGCATAAAATCCGCACTTGACCGCCCTGCCCGTGGGCAACACCGTCATCAGATGGTGTCCGCAGGCAAATCCGTCCGATGACCCGTGGTACCCCCCTCCGTAGGAGTACCTCATGAAGGGAACCGCCTGCTCATAGGGGACGATCAGATTGGTGTTGTGCACAAGGGAACCTGCCACGCACGGCACGTCGATTCCCCACTCGGTTGCCTCGATCTCCTCGGCAAACCGTCTCAGACGGTCGAATTCCTTCAGGTTTCCCCGGTGGATCATGGTGGCGATGGATACGGGTATCCCCGCCTCCCTGGCCGCATATATCCCCTGCAACGCCTTATCAAAGGAGCCCTTCCCCCGCACCAGGTCATGCCCTTCGCGCCAGCCGTCCAGGCTGAACTGGATGTTCTCCACCGCAAGCCTTCGGATGTTTTCTGTGGCGATGAGCGTTCCGTTGGTCAGACTCACGCGCCGCACCTTCAGATCCGCTGTCTTTTCGATAAACTCCTCGATATGAGGACAGCAAAGCGGTTCC
>JBLIRP010000135.1:0-7147 GCA_049472355.1 bacterium
GGACTGCCTCCAACCGTGGTTGTACGGGCTGTCCCAGTACTCGAAGTTGTCGACCAGGATGTCCCCTTCACCCGTAAAGGGATCCTCCCAGGTCGGCACCTGGAGCGGTTGACTTGAGAATGATGGAAAATCCCACAGCGGCGGGAAACCGAAGCGTATCTGGGCCACTGCTGTTGATTGCGTTATCGCGAATACCAGGGTCACCGCCACACAAAGCATTATGGTACTCTTTACATCCCTCACGTCCACACACCTCCCTTCCAAAGACATATCTTTATTGTTATGGTTTGTATCAATAAACCCTTATATGAAATGAATTCGAGGCACTGGCGCCTCCGGAAGACCAAGGCGGTCGATTATGCTACCATACCTCAAGGGGGCGCTTGTAGGTACAACTACATAAAATTATTTACTTTTTATTATAATGATATATAGAAGAGAGATTCTTGTCAACTGTAGTATGTAATAACTATCGGAAAAATATGTGGAAATCAGATCAAAAGGGAAGGGGGGGTGAAGGGGAGCGGCGATAGGGGACACGATACCCTTTCCATGTGGTCTTCCCGTTATCCCGCTCTCCCTTCAGGAACCCCGTGAAGGCTCGGTCTGGTCTCCCGTCAGGCCGGTCAAACAATAATGCGATGATTGCAGCTCTTCAGGAGGATGGCGCTATAATGTGTGCCAGGATGTACAGGCATATTTGGTGTCATTGTAATACAAAAATGATTGCAGGCAATAGGGAAAACTACGATACCTTTCATAGTGAATTCCCCGGTATCTCCTGATGCCGCCTTTACAGCAAGGAGGGGAAGGGAGCGATTCCCTGAATCCGACAATCAGGTGAACAAAGGGATAATGGTGAGTGGGTTGGCAGGCAGTGAATGGCCTGGGATCAGCGCTCGCTCTGTATCCAATGGATGGCCTGCTGAAGGAGTTCATCGCCGCTTTTGAGCTTCAATTTATCCTTTATATGGGCACGGTAGGCCTCCACGGTCCGTGCGCTTATGAACAGCCTTTCCGCTATGGTGCGGGTTCCGCATCCCTTTCCGATCAGCCGGAACACCTCCAATTCACGATTGCTGAGCAGTTCGAAGGGGGATGCGCAGCCGTTTGTGCGGCTGCGGATGGATTTGTTCATGATCTTCAAGGCAATCTTATTGCTCAGGTAAATCTCGCCGTTCAACACACAGACGATCGCCATGAGAATCTCCTTCAGGGGGGTGTGTTTCATGATATACCCTCGCGCACCCGCCCTGAGGGCACGTTCGGCATAAAACTCCTCGTCGAATTTTGAAAACACCAGGATGGGCAGTGTGGGATACTGCCGGTTGATTCGTTCGATAAGATCGATGCCGTTGATGCCCTTGAGGGATATATCGAGTATGATCAGATCGGGCTTCAAGGCCCTGATCGTCTCCATGGTTTCGTGGGCGGTCTCCGCCTCCCCGCAGACCCTGAGGCCTTCACTTCCATTGACGAGGTTGGCAAGACCGAGCCGCACGATAGGGTGAAAATCAACAATGAGCACACCCCGTGTATTATTTCCTGATCCGTGTGATTCTGCTGTTGACATATGCTCCTAGACCTCCTTACATCGTGCCTGTTCCCCTCTCTGAGGGTTCGTTGTCCCTTGATCCATTGTTGACAATGTGGGTGATTTTTGAAAATAGTCCCGCCTGGATGGGGTACTGGGAATGAATGGTATGGGCATGGAGACGGGCGGATCGGGATTGATCACGCCGTAAGGGATACAGAGTAATGACGAACGAAAGAAACAGCCACAGATCTCCACCTGATCTCCCCTCTCTTGATCGAGGCCATCGGGGCAGTAAACAGTCTCTTCAAACGCGTGATGAAGAAACAAAGGTGTCGAGAAACTGAAGAAAGGATCGAGATAGGTGACTCGGCCTCAACCAAGGTTTCCTTAGCTTCAGAAAGGTTGACTGTATATTTTTGACGTGTTTTTTTTCTGTTACTTACGGATAAATTTCATTATATTTTGATAATATTCCTGTTAAATACATTGGTTGGCAACTTCTAAGAAATCAGCCGGTCTCTGAAGGAAATGACTGGAGATCGTTAGAGCTCGATAGTAAAGTGGAAAGCTGTATCTATGAAGAAAAAGAGAGGGGAGGGAGGCCCAGAACGGACCTCCCTCTGCCTTTTCGGGATTTAGTACCCGAGAATCGCGGCTGGCGTGAGGAGGGATGAGAATGCAGGGGTTGGGTAAGTGAGAGAAACCAGCCACGGATCCAGACCACTTAGATTGACCGGCAGACCATAACTCAGCGCCTGTAGCGCATAACCTTGATAGGCGCCGATGTAGGCAAGATTGGCAATAGGCACATTGCTATTCAGCCAGAGCGGGTCTGTCGGCGGCAACAGGTTCCATCCCAAAGGAAGATCGATGGGGAGCGGATTCCCGGTAACAGGGTCCAGCATGTAATCGGGTGGCCAAGAATTGATACCGAAGAGGGGATCATAGTAGGCCAGGCCTCCAGGAACATTGAAAAGGAGATAGGGATAGCTGATCGCTGGGTTCCAAACGAGTCCGGGTTGAACGGGGAGCACCGTAGACGCATTGAGGGAGCCAACCAGAGGGATCGGGACGCCGGTTGTGGGGTCAATCGGCGATAGTGCTGGAGACCAGAGGGGCCATAGGACATTATAAGGCGGTAGAGGAGCCCAGGTATCCGCTCCTGCCATCGATCTAAAGGTAATGCTCATGACCATGAAAATGGTCAGAATGATTATACAAAGCAATACAAAGCGTATTCTGCACATATTTAAAACCTCCCTGTAACCTTTTTTATCTTTGGCCCCGGTGGAGCAAAGAGATCCGAACCTTTTCGACGTCCGGATTGCCTTGATTTACGTCAATCACCTCCTCGGGTCATTGCAGGCCTACCCAACCTTGATAGGCGCTGACGGAACCGTATGAATATGTAGGGTATTCAAAACGGGCATAGGGATATCCCGTGCCCGGCATTGCGCGATAGGGAAACGTTGTCTGAATGACCGAGCCGAAATAGGGGTACGTGGGGATCTCGAAGAAGTTGAGCAGAAAGGAGGCATATGCATTGTTAAAGGGGGTATAGCGGTCCCACCCCAGCAGGGTGTTTCCCTCGATGGGGGGATAGTACCCGTATCCCATGTAGTAAAACGGCTCGATGATTGAATTGATATAGCCGAACCCGGTGAAAAACAGGGGATTGGTATAGAAGTATGAAACGGGCACCACGGAAGAGGAATACTGGCACAGCCCCCTGTTCACCGCCCCGGTGCTCAGGATAACAACGCTCGTGATCACAATGATGAGTGATATATGAAGGGATCTCCCCTTCTCCGGTGTTCGTGATATAGAAAGCGTCACCCGCATTCGTTTTCATCCTCCATAAACCTGTTCCGTCCCCCCTTACCCTTCCCCCTTCCTGCAAGTTAAAGACCACCCGAGGCCCTCGGCACAGTCGCTGTGGGGGTCGATGCAGGGGCAGCCTGAAAACCCAAGGGAAAAAAGGGGAAAGAACTGAACATGCGAAGATGGGAATGAATACCGTGCCCCGCAGGCAAGGGATTACCGGTGCCGTCGGGGAGAAAAAAATATGGCGTGGGTATAGTATTTATGACTCCTTGAGCCTTTCATCCTTGAGCCTTTTATCATTTTGACAAATCGGCTCTTTTTGTTCTATACTCCTTATTCACCATCCATTCGGGAGGTAGTCAACAGTACGCCTGGCAGCGGTGCGCGCACGGAGGCGACCCTGGTTAAGGCAATCCGCCGAGCACAGACACGATCGACAAAACCATGCAAAATATCAGAAATTTCAGTATCATAGCACATATCGATCACGGCAAATCCACCCTTGCGGACCGGCTCATCCAGCTATCGGGGATCATCCCGGAGCGGGAGTTCAGGGACCAACTGCTCGACTCCATGGACATCGAAAGGGAGCGGGGGATCACCATAAAGAGCCAGGCAATAAGCCTTCCCTATAGGGCGCGGGATGGACGGGAATATTGCCTGAACCTCATCGATACCCCCGGGCATGTGGATTTTTCCTACGAGGTTTCGCGGGCGCTGGCCGCGTGCGAAGGGGTGCTCCTGGTCATCGACGCTGCACAGGGGGTGGAGGCGCAGACCCTGGCCAATCTCTACCTGGCCCTGGAACTCGACCTCGAGGTGATAGCGGTGATCAACAAGATCGACCTTCCCTCTGCCGACGTGGACAGGGTCATCGAGGAGATCGACAGGGAACTGGGGCTCGATCCTGATACGGCCCTGAAGTGTTCGGCAAAGGAGGGCATCGGGATCGATGAGATTCTGGAGGCCATTGTCCGGCAGATACCCCCTCCGAGGGGAGACGACGCGAATCCCCTCTCCGCCCTGGTGTTCGACGCACAGTACGATTCCTTCAGGGGGGTGATCATCCACTGCAGGCTCTTTGACGGGCAGGTGAGGGCGGGCGACATGATACGATTCATGTCCACCAATGCCCTGCACAAGGTGGAGGAGGTGGGGCATTTCCTCCTGGACCGGGAGAAGGCGGACCGTCTTTCTGCGGGGGAGGTGGGGTACATCATCGCCGGGGTAAAGGAGGTGCGGGAGGCTCGATCAGGGGACACCATCACCCTTGAGGCGAATCCCTGTCCGGCGCCGCTTCCCGGGTTCAGGGAGGCTAAGCCCATGGTCTTCTCCTCCATCTATCCCATTTCAACGGAGGACTACGAGGACCTTGCCGATTCCCTCGAGAAATACCGGCTCAACGATGCGGCCCTCACCTACGAAAAGGACTCCTCCGCCACCCTTGGCCCCGGTTTCAGATGCGGCTTCCTGGGTCTCCTCCACCTGGAGATCGTGCAGGAACGACTGGAGAGGGAGTATGATCTCTCCATCCTCTTCACCGCACCGAGTGTTCGCTATCGGCTGCTTCTCAAGGACGGCGCCGAACAGTTCATCGAGAACCCGGCCCTCTATCCCGATCCCACCCTCATCGACCATGCAGAGGAGCCCTTTATCAAGGCCACCGTCATGATGCCGGAGCGGTACCTGGGCGCGGCGATGAAGCTTTGCCTGGACCGCCGGGGAGTGAACACCAATTTCCATTATACCGGTCACCAGCGTGTCGAGCTGACCGTGGAACTGCCCCTGGCAGAGGTGATCTTCGACTTCTACGATCACCTGAAGACCATCACCCAGGGATACGGCTCCTTTGACTACGAGCTGATGGATTACCGGTCCACCGACCTGGTGAAGCTCGACATCCTGGTCAATGGCGAGCGGGTGGATGCGCTCTCCCAACTGGTGCACCGGGACCGGGCGCGCGCACGGGGCCTGCATGCGTGCGAGCGGCTCCAGGAGGAGATCCCGCGCCACATGTTCAAGATACCCATTCAGGGCGCCATAGGAAACACCATCATCGCCCGCACCACCATTTCACCCTTCAGAAAGGATGTCACGGCGAAGTGCTATGGGGGGGACATCACCCGCAAGAGAAAGCTCCTGGAAAAGCAGAAGAAGGGAAAGAAGCGGATGAAGATCATCGGCTCGGTCAGTATCCCTCAGTCCGCCTTTCTTGCCGTGCTGAAGGCGGACACCGACAAAAAATGACCGGGCTTTACTGCCATATCCCTTTTTGCATGTCGAAGTGCCGCTACTGCACCTTTTTCTCCGTGACCTCCCTCCGGTGGATACCCGCCTTTATGGAGGGCATGAAGAAGGAGGCCGAGCTTTACGCGAGGGAGGGTGAGTTCTCCGGTCATGATGGACAGTGCCTCGCGTTCGACACCCTGTACCTGGGCGGGGGCACCCCATCCGTCATTGAGGTGGACCTGATCGCCGGACTGGTGCGGCACCTGCGGTTGAGCCTTCCCTTTTCCCCTGATGCCGAGATCACCATGGAGACGAATCCCGGTGACCTTTCCCCGCATCGGTTGGAGCCGCTCCTGGAGGCGGGGGTCAACCGCCTGACCATCGGCGTGCAATCCTTCAGCGACCGCAATCTCGTCTTTCTGGGCAGGCGGCATACCGCAGAACAGGCAGAGGGGGCCATACGCATCGCACGGCAGGCGGGGATCACGAATCTGGGCATCGACCTGATATACGGCCTGCCCGGACAGTCCCTGCAATCATGGAAGCGGGACCTCGACCGTGCAACGGGTTTGGCCCCTGAGCACATCTCCTGCTACCAGCTCACCGTGGAACACGATACCCCCCTGGGCGAGGATTTGCGGCAGGGAAGGATCGCGCCGCTGCCGGAACGAAAGGCATACGATTTTTTCATCACCACCTCACGGCTGCTTACCGGCGCAGGGTACGAGCACTACGAGATCTCCAATTTCTCCCGTGGAGACCGGAACAGGTCTCGGCACAACGGTAAGTACTGGCAACACGTCCCCTACCTGGGGCTCGGCCCCTCCGCGCACTCCTTTTCGGGTGCCCGCAGATGGTGGAACCATGCATCGGTGGAACGGTACTGCGCGGCCCTCACCGAGGGGAGGTTGCCCGTGGAGGGGAGCGAGGAGCTCGGCGTGCAGGAGCTGCGCACGGAATCCCTGTATGTGGGATTCAGGACCCGGGACGGCATCGACCTTGCGCGTTTCCGGGACGGATTCGGCCAGGACCTCGAACGAGAGCCCCCCGGATTGCTCGCCATGCTCGAAGCTCAAGGCAGGGTGAAGGTGCGGGAGGGGAGGGTGATTCCCACCCTCCAGGGCATGGCGGTCGCCGACGCCATGACGACCCTGTTCATTCAGTAGTCTCGACAGTATTCAATTACCCGCTATCCCTTCTTGCGGTTTTTACAAAAAAATGTCGATACAGTAGACATAGGATTCTCTGTCTGCTCAGCGGACGGGGATGGCCTGCGCCGACTTTTGCTGGAACGTTGACAGGCGGAAGGTTATTGACCAAAGGGAGAAGAGGGAAGCGCAACGTGGAGACCCTGACCATTAGCTATTGCTACACCCTGGGCAACGGGGTGAAAGAGCAGTTCAGCCTCACGCTCGATTCGAGGACCCTCAACCTGATCATCGGGACGAGGGACTCGCTGCCTGAATGGACAAGGCTCGATTTCCATCGATGCCCCAACTGCCCCCTTAACACCAAGACCAATGCGTACTGCCCGGTGGCGGTGAGCCTTGCGGATGT
>JBLIRP010000136.1:0-7089 GCA_049472355.1 bacterium
ATGCCAGTCCTCCAAGAGGCTTTCTTGATGATTGATTACGAGCCGGGCGATCCTGGTCAACTCGGCTTCTTTGAAGCCCATGTTCTTTGCAATCGAAACAGGATTGAGCCAAAATTTGGCAATGTGCGCATCGCGCTTTACATGTATGTGAGGAGGCTCACCCTGATCGGAGCTAAAAAAGATAAATCTGTAGGGTCCATCACGTAATGCTGTAGGGCTCATATGCACTATTATCAGGGTACATTTTCTCTAGATTCGTGCATAGAAATCATGCATATTTCTATGATAACGTTTAACAGGATTTTATGTCAATGGCTTAATAAAAATTTTTGAAAAATCCATATAAAATTGTCACATGCACGCAGATACGCCCTGCGGGACGCACCGAAAAAAAGCCCCCGGGAATTTCCGGGGGCCTTCTCAATAAAATCTATTGCAAAGGACTGCTTAAAACTTATAGAGTATCTCGTGTTTCAGCAGCCAGCAGTTCTCGTTGTCCGTTCCGAATATATCGTCGGTGGTGATCCAGTAGGCGCCCACACCCTTAACGGTCAGATTGTCATAGAGCTTGTAGGTGAGGATGATGTCGATTTCCTGGCCGATGCTCTTGTCAAGCGGGCCAGCATCGCCGTCCGGGTCCTGATTGAATGTATAGTTCTGGATGGTGGCCTTGCCGTTCAGCTTCGGGGTCAAATCTCTTGACGCATACAACTGGATGGCAAGGATGTTGCCGATGGAGCGATCGCCGTCCAGGAGGCCGTTCCCTTCTCCATACAGGTAACGTCTAATCACGAGCTCGTCATACTCGTTTCTCTCGGAGAAATGACTGCTGATGGGGACGAAGATGTCCGATTTTGCGGCATCGCCGTCCGCCTTGTCATCGCCGGTGGTATAGAGGAGATTGCCCCCCACCTTGCCGATGGCGAGTTCACTGCTCACATCGGCAAAGAAGGCATACCCGGTCATCTCGATGTCCGGATTGGCGTTTATGCCGTTGAGGGTGACCTTGCTGTAGTCGAATTCCAGGTTGATCTTCAGCGGTGCATAATCCATGGCCGCAGTGGCGCCGAACCAGAATGCATCTGCGGAGGGGTTGGTGGTCAGGCCTCCATCGGCAAACATGTACCCGGAGTTGACCGTGTCGCCGTCCTTGCCCATGATTGCCCACACACCCATATTCACGTTGGGCGCCGCAGCAAAATTCAGGACCGCGCCGTAGATGTCCTCGTCATCGAACTCACCGCCCGTGTCGCCCTCGTCAAACTTCGCGGTCAGGACTGAGAGGTTGATGTTCCGGACCATCTTGGTCAGGATCACCGAGTCGTAGGTCTTGCAGCTTCCCATGACGATCTTGTTCCCGAGATCGATCCCCTGGCGTCCCAGCTTGGCATTCAACTGCAACTCGGGCACGTCGAAATCCAGATAGGCGATGTCCCACAATACCGGTTTCGGATCGACGGCATCACCCGAACCCCAGATGTTTCCCGCGGTGTCATAATCGCAGGGGACATGGTTGGGGGTGAGCATCCGGATAACGCCCTTGAGGTTGTCGCTCATCTTTGCGGTGATATAGAGACGGAACCGCTGATCCCAGTAAGATGTTGAATCGGAGCGGGTTCCGGCCGGATCGTCGGCGCCCTCGATGTCCAGGGCCCAGCCCCTGATCCTGTATTCACCGTTGAAGGTTACTTCCGCCCTGGCAGGCATCACATTGAAACACATAACTGACAACACAAGTACTGCAAAGGTAAAATAGAGTACCTTTTTCATCCCTTTCCTCCTTACATTGACATCCGCGAGCTTGAACATACCGCCTGCAAATTTAACCCACAATTAAATAATGATGAAAAAACATTGCATTCCGTTAAGAGATCAATGAGGTGTCTGCCTGGGCCACCACCTCCTTTTTGAGGATTTGTTTATTTGTGGTAAGAATCGTCTCGAAACCTTGGTATCACATTAAAGGATTAAGGGCTCTCCTGTCCTTCTTGTAAAGGCATATCACGTGGGTGTCCGGTTGGTAATAACCTTCTTTTTTGCTTACACCATGACGCTAAAGGCCATCGACCACCCCCTTCAATATCCCCTTTTGAGCCTCAGCCACGATGATTATGTGATAACATTCTTAAAATACTCAGAATATAACACCGGGTAGGGGCATTGTCAAGTCTCGGCATCCATTTACCCCGGCCCTAATAAATCAAAATCTTGCTGGGATCCGACCTCCAGAACTTTCCGATGCCGCTCACCAGAACCATGGACAGGATGAGATCCTCGGACTTGTCAGCAGTTATATCACCAATTCCGACATCAGTCAAATACGCATCAATTTGCCCTGAGCACCATACCTCGCTGAACGAGATGCCGTTCCACTCGATAAGGCAGGCCTCCCCCTTGCGAAAGAGCTGGCTCTGGGGGAAAAGGCCCCCGGTGGATGAGATATTCTTGATCAGCAGGATGTCCGGTCTTCCGTTGCCGTTCATATCCTGAATCGACAGGTGACTGGGGAGATAGATGCGATTCTCCTCATCGGTGGTTACCAGTGCGCCCTTTGGTGTGTGCGTGAAAAACAGCGTCCTCTGTCCGTATTCCTCATCGCTCTTCCATACCCTCTTTCCATCCCGGTATACCCTGAGGTACTTGTCCAGGGCGACTACCTCTTCGAAGCCGTCCCCGTCCAGGTCCGCCTTGCCGACCGAAAGGATGCCGACGGAGGAGGGAAGCTCGATATCCCCGCCAGGCACGTAGCGGCCGTTTTCCCATGTGAATTTGGTCACCCGCGGGTCGAACGGCTCGGTCATCCCCATGGCCTGACCTGCGAGGATGTTGTCGCCGGGGTGGACGGAGATGCACCTCAAAAAGAGCGGCACCCGCTCCCAGATCCTGTGGAGCCGCCCCTCGTTCCACTCCAGGACAAACGACTGGAGGGAATCCATCTCCAGGTTGCTCACGAAGATCTCGGCGCTTCCATTCCCGTTGATATCGGCGATATCAAGGGAGAGGTGATCCTCGGACGCACCCCCTTTTTGCACAAAGACAGGCTGCAGCGTGCCGTCATCCTGCCATGTGTACAGGGAAATGTCCCGCCCATCGCTGACACAGATCTCCTCCTGCCCGTCTCCGGTTACGTCGCCCGCTGCCATATGCCTGATGGACATGGGGATTTCCTGGGAGAGATGGGCAAGGGACGCAATGCCCCCAGGGAGAGGATGGCTGAAGCGGTCAACGGCGCCCGGCGCTTCAGGCGATGTCACCTCGACATCCTCCGGGAAGAGTGGCGGGCTTGCCCCCTGGCTGACTGTGCACGGTCCGCTCACCTGGCTCATCACCGTTCCGGTGCGGCCGGAAACGATGCGCGCGGTGACGATCGACTCCGTACCCGAGGTCTGCTCGGAGGGGTAGATGATGGCGGAAATATCCAGTTTTTCAGAAATATCCATTATCTGCTTAGGGGTAAGCCCGTGGAGATCGGGATGTCCGGCCTCGGCGAGAGCGGCCATGATCCCCTCCCTGGACACGATGGAAAATCGTCCGCTCTTCCGGAGTTCCTCCTTCATCGCCTCCAGAATCGGATCCTGCGGCGATTCAGGGGGAAAGGCAACGGGTATCCGCGCCGAGGTGATCCTCACCTTGTCCCCCCGTTTGACCACCTTACCGTCAAAATTCCGGACCAGTTTTCCTATGCTGTAGCTCTCCATTATCTCCGCTATCTGCACGTACCCGAGCTTATCCTCGAATCGCCCCAGCACCGCCCCGGTGATCGGGTGGGTGAACTCCTCGCCCTCCCTGATACAGAGGAATTCCATCCCCTTGCGCACCCCTGAATCCTTGGCCAGATCCAGGAAGATATTCTCCCCCTTTACCTCAACGACGTATCCCTCCAGTACCGGGAAAAATGCGGTAATTTCCTTGGCGAGTGGACATGAGGAGGCGGCGTGCGCCAGGGGCGGGGCCATCGAGAGGGACACGAGAAACACGCAGAAAGATGAAAGGGTCAGCATGGTGAGGGCAAATCCTTGAATGGAGCAAGTGGCTGAAGAGTTGCTCACCCTTTTGTACGGGTTCAACGGATTCAATGGTATACTCTCCTTCGCTTTCATCATCCACTTTACTTTGATACACATATGATTCGCTATATGTGCCGTAATATGGAATTATCACAACAATCCGCCGCCTTGTCAAGGCACCTTCCCAAGGTTTTTACGATGGTATTGCCTTACAAAACCATTTGTACTATCCTTAGGGGTTAGTCACACACATTATTTCAATAACTGCAAAAAACTTGCGATAAGCGGGAGGCATGCCATGAAACCGAGGGACAGGTCAGGAATCATCATGATTCCGATGT
The DNA here is from genome assembly GCA_049472355.1 of bacterium. GTDB lineage: Bacteria > SZUA-182 > SZUA-182 > DTGQ01 > JAFGSM01 > JBLIRM01. Next base: position 4,349 of record JBLIRP010000136.1, read on the forward strand.
TTGCCGCACTGATCGTTCTCCACCTCGTCCTCGCGCATCCTTTATCCGGAGAGGCCGATCACGTATGCGTCGGTGTGACGAGCGCCGCACTCCACGAGACCCCCTCCGTTGATTCCCCCCGAACAGGGACAGCCGGCAAAGGGACGCGGCTGGAGGTGCTGGAAAGGCAGGGAAAATGGCTCAAGGTGCACGATCCCAACACTACGGAGGGCTGGATCGAGATCGGATCGATCGACGAGACCTGCGGGAAGGAGCCCGTACGTGAGAAGAGCGCACGAGAAGGAAGCGGCCCCCTTCTCACCCTGAAGGTAACCATGTCCGCCGTGAATATCCGCCGGGACCCGGACGGTGACTCGCAGTGGGTTGGATCGGCGCGTAAAAACGACATCCTGATCGGTCTCGAGGAAAAAAACGGGTGGTTTCGCTGCAAGACCACCGACGGAAAGGAGGGCTGGGTGATTGCCTCCTCATGCGCCATTGTCCCCCTGCATGCGGAATCGGCGCGCACGGAACTGCGGCACGTGATCGTCAATTGCGATGAAATGACCGTAAGGGCCGGCCCGAGCGAGGACTATCCCTCGCTCGGCATGCTCAAAATGGACCGCGAGGCGGGGGTATTCCTGGAGGAGGGTGACTGGGTCTATATCAAGGAAACCGATGAGAAGATGGAGGGATGGGTAAAAAACACCTGCGTGTACGACCCGGAGAGGAATCAGAACCTTGCCGCATGGAAGGAGGATGTCCTCAATCTGTCCGAAAAGCTTATCACTTACTATGATCAAAAGAAAAAGGAGACCGGCGCCTACAGGGAGGTGGGATGGTATCCCTCCTTCTCCCTGTTTTTCGGGGAAAATGATGTAACGATCGAGCCGTTGCCCGATGGTTGGCGGCTGGGACTCACCCTTTCCACCCGCAGGATTTCCATTGACACCCTCTTCCCCTTGTCCGTGGAGACGATCCCCCTATCGCTCTCCAAGGCGGATCGCCTCTTCTTCCTCACCCTCCTCCAGGCCATCATGGAAAACGAGCAGTATACGGAGGTCACCATACATCTCAAGGGATTGAAACGAAACGGGACCGTGCTCACCTGGGTTGATGCGGGGGGCTTTACTTTGAGAAAAAAGATGATCCAGGGGATTGACCTTGACAAACTCGGCCCCGAGGAATTCTGGAATCTTCTCGATCACTCGTGAATCTTACCCCTTGATCACTCCAAGGGGCCTGCACTGGGCCACCTTGAGCGCAATGCCGGCCTCGTGCATGACCCCCACCACCTCCGATATTTCCTTGTAGGCCTCGGGCATCTCCTCCCGCAGGGTCTCTTTGCCCGCGGCAAGCACCACGATCCCCTTCTCCCTGAGCTCGCGGGCTATCGACCTCCCCTTCGACGCCTTCATTGCCGCCTTGCGGCTCAAGGATCTCCCGGCGCCATGGCAGGCGCTGCCGAAGGTCTCATCCATGGCCGTGTTGGTTCCCTTGAGAATGTAGGATGCGGTCCCCATGTCACCCGGGATGAGAACGGGCTGGCCTACCCCCCGGTATTCCTCGGGAAGTTCCGGATGGCCCGGAGGGAATGCCCTGGTTGCCCCCTTCCGGTGCACCGCCAGATCCATATCCCGTCCTTCCACCCGATGTCGTTCGACCTTCACGATGTTATGGGCAACGTCATAGATCAGATGCATACCCAACTCCCTGGGGGAGATATGCAATCCCCCGCAGAGGGCCTCTTCCGTCCAATGCATGAGGCATTGGCGATTTGCCCATGCATAGTTGGCGGCACATCTCATGGCGCCGAGGTAGCGTTGCCCCTCCGGGGAGCTGACCGGTGCGCATGCCAGTTGCCGGTCAGGAAGCTGGATGCCGTATTTCTGTGCGGCCCTGCCCATGTCCTCGATAAAATCCGTGCACACCTGATGACCGAAACCGCGTGAGCCTGAATGGATCATAACGGTGATCTGACCGGGGGCCAGGCCGAAACACCCCGCCGCCTCCTGGTCATAGATCTCCGCAACATACTGAATCTCGACGAAATGGTTCCCCGATCCGAGGGTACCCTGCTGGTGCCTGCCCCGCTCATATGCCTTAGTGCTCACCAGATCGGGATCGGCACCCTCCAACCGGCCCCCCGCCTCAGTAAAGCGCAGGTCCTCCTGACTCCCGAATCCCCGGCCGACGGCCCAGGCAGCCCCCTTTCCGAGGAGGTCCTTCTCCTCCCTTCCCTGAAGCCGCACTGTGCTCTTTGATCCGACCCCTGCGGGTACATGCCTGTAGATCGCCTCCACCGCCTTCTCCAGCCGATCACTCGGATCGAGGTCCTTTTTGAACAGGCCGGTACGCATAATACGCACCCCGCAGTTGATGTCGAAACCCACCCCCCCGGGAGAGACCACCCCCTCGTCGATCCTCGTGGCCACCACCCCGCCTATGGGTAGCCCATAGCCGTAGTGCATATCAGGCATGGCCAGGGACGCCTTGACGATTCCGGGCAGGGTGGCTGCATTGGCGAGTTGCTGAAGGGATTCATCCCTTTGTATGCTCTGAAGCAGCACCTCGTTTGCGTAAAATATCCCCGGGACCCTCATCCCCGCCTGATACGTCTTGGGGATCATGTACCGATACGGCCCTGTCTTTTCAATGGGAATGGTCATGAATACACCTCGTTGGCCTTTCACCGGATGCAGGTCGCCTCAAGGTGCACAGCATCCTGCACATTGTGCACAAAGAAACCCGGGCATAGTGAG
>JBLIRP010000137.1:0-7013 GCA_049472355.1 bacterium
CGGCGTGCCGGTAGATATCCCTCGGGTGGGCGATGCTGCTGTCGAGGGTGCCTATGGAGATGGTGCGCTGGTCCACGAGCCGGTTCTTCACGTCAAGGTATGCCGCCATGAGGTGTTCCTGGATGAGATACCGCATCCGGGACATGAAGTGCGCGGCAATGTCCTCGGGGGTGCGGATCGTGGACCCGAGCGCCCGCCTCTGGCTGTTGAGCCGTATGCTCAATTCACCGCACGCGGTGAGCAGGCATGCCTTGGCGGGGCCGAGTCCCGGCGCCCTCCGCAGCCTTGCCAAGCCGGCATGAAAGAGGGAATGGATACCCCCGTATTCCGCAATGAGCCGCTGGGAAAGCTGGAGCACCCCCTCCCGCGCGGTTCCCGATCCGAGGAGGACGGCCAAAAGCTCGATGTCGCTGAGGGCCTCCGGCCCCCAGAGCACCATCCTCTCCCTGGGGCGTGATTCCTCAGGAAGCTCGCGGATCTTCACTCTGTACTCGGTCATACCCACCTGATCATTTTCTCCCCGTCAACCGAAGATAGAAGAGAGACACAGAGACCTCAACTCACAAGGGGGTGCGTCACTATGGGAAAGAGGATTGCTGAGCGACTGCAGAGTGTTGTCGAGGTGTTTATGGATGCCTGTAATGTGTGGGTCAACTATTCCCATGACGAAGCACTCCTTCCCGAAATACAGAGGGCCCAGCAAAACCTGAACAGCCTTGATCTGGCAAGCTGTAATGAGGATGATCTGCAATCGATCCAGGAGATGACAATCAGGATGTTGGAGGAGATGAATAGTTCCCTGAAGGCCTCCGGATTCGGCGGTCTCAGGTATAAAGGGATAAAACACTAACAGGATCGTTTGTTATCCTATCAGGGATTCCTTCCCGATGCAATCCCGCACGCGTCACCCTGCCGTCCTTGGCATTCCCTTCTTTCCCGGCTTCATTAAGATTGACGGGACGTATTCTTTGCCTGTTGGCTGATGCATGGCGAGAACTGTTCAGGCCTTTTTCGGGAGGCACGTAATAGACACCCCTTCCGCCTTTTCCGGGAGGTTATGCATTGATCGTTCGCTGTTAATCGAACCGCCGCATGGCGATATTCTGCAGAAGCCCGATCGCCAGGAAGTTGCCCACCATGGCGGAGCCGCCGTAGCTTATGAAGGGGAGCGGCAGGCCGGTCACCGGCATGATCCCGATCACCATGCCGATGTTGATGACCACGTGCAGGGCCAGGGTCACCACGATGGTGTATGAGATGATGATTCCCAGGCGGTCCTTGGCATTGGCGCAAATATCGAGTCCCTTGAGGATGAGAAGGAGGAAGAGCCCCAGGGTCAGAAACGCCCCCAGGAATCCCCATTCCTCCGCCAGAAGGGAGAAGATGAAGTCGGTGTGGTGCTGGGGGATGAACTTCAGGCGGCACTGGGTGCCGCGCAGGAATCCCTGTCCCCACAATCCACCGGAGCCCACAGCGATCTTGGACTGGGTGACCTGATAGCCTGCGCCCAAGGGGTCCAGATTGGGGTTGATGAAGCTCAGGATGCGGTTCTTTTGGTACCGTTTCAGGCCCAGCCAGAGAAAGGGGGGGCCGAGCCCGATCCCGGTCCCGATGATCATGACCAGCCAGCTCATCTTGATGCCGGCGATATACAGCAGGGCGAGGAGGAGGGGAACGAGGAGCATGGCGGTGCCCAGGTCGGGTTGCTTGAGGATCAGGAAGGTGGGGATGACGGTGAGCACGGAGGCCACGACCAGGCCCTTGAAGGTTATCTCCCGGTATTTCTTTTCCTTGAAAAGCTGGGCGAGCAGGAGTATGAGGCAGAGCTTGGCGAATTCAGAAGGCTGGATGTTCATCCCGAACAGCCGTATCCATCGCTGCACACCCCTCCCGCGGATGGAGATCAGGTAGAAGAGGGGGAGGAGATTGAGGATGTAGAGCAGGGGGCTCCAGCGCGCAAGATGGTGGTAATCGACGCTCATTATGAGCAGCATTGCTATGAGGCCGATGACGATCCAGGAGATCTGTTTCATGTGCAATCCCTGCCGCACCTCGGAGAATGGCCCCGACGTGGCGCTGTAGATCAGGAAGACCCCTACGGTGCACAGCAGGATGGCGAACAGGAGGAGGAGCCAGTCGAAGTTGACGAACAGGCGGCGATCGATCATGGGCTGTCCCCCAGAAGATAGGCGCTGATGATCTCCTTGGCGAGGGGGGCACTGCTCTGCCCCCCCTGTCCCCCGTGTTCCAGGAACACCACCACCGCGATCTCGGGGTTGTCGAAGGGGGCGAATGCGACAAACCATGCGTGCTCCCGGAGGTGCTCGGGGGTGGTGTCCTCTTCGCCGGGCATGTCCTTGTCCTGCTCCCTCAGCTTTGCCACCTGGGCGGTGCCTGTTTTGCCTGAAACGCCCAGACCCGGTATATAGGCCCTCCAGCCGGTGCCGTTTTCGTTCACCACGCCGCGCAGCCCCTTTCGTATGATCTGCAGGTTTTCAGGCCGTATGGGGATCTCGGACCTGAGCACGGAGGGGAATTCTTCAACCACGATCCCTTCAGGGGTTTCCAGGGATTGGGCGATCCTCGGCTTATACAGATAGCCCCCGTTGGCGAAGGCGCCGATGAGACACACCAGTTGTATGGGGGTGACCAGGATATACCCCTGCCCGATGGAGGCGGTGATGGTCTCCCCCGGATACCAGCTCGTGCCGATCGTATCCCTTTTCCACTGGGAGTCTGGAATGAGGCCGGCATTCTCTCCGGGCAATATGATGCCCGTCGGCCTTCCCAGCCCGTAATCGCGGGCGAATTGTGCAATGGTGTCGATGCCCAGCCGGGAGCCCAACTGGTAGAAAAAGGAGTTGCAGGAATGCACGATGGCATCGTGGATGCTCAGATCGCCGTGCCCGCCCTTTTTCCAGCAGTAGAACACCCAGTTTCCGCTGGTGATATACCCTCCGCAGAAGAAGGTGCTCCACTCGTCGATGGTGTCCGTTTCCAGGCCGGCGGCGGCAACCACGATCTTGAATATCGAGCCCGGGGGATAGTGGGCCATGATGGCGCGGTTTTGAAGGGGATCCTTGGGGTTGCTGACCAGTTCGAACCATTCCGCCCGGCTGATCCCCTTGGCGAACAGGTTCGGATTGAAGGCAGGACGGCTGACCATGCCCAGGATGTTCCCGTTTTGGGGGTCCATGGCGATCAGGGTCCCGCATTTCTCCCCCAGGATCTCCTCCATCCTTTTCTGAAGCTCCAGATCGATGGTGAGGATGATGTTTTGTCCGGGTATCGGGGCCAGATAGCCGATGGTCCTCAGTTCCCTCCCTTCCGCGTCCACCTCCACGTGCTTGCCGCCGTCTTGTCCCATCAGATAGGAGTTTGCCACCTTTTCCAGCCCTGCCTGACCGATGAGGTCACCCGGGCGTGCATAGCGAAATTCCTCCTGCTTGATCTGCTTCGGATTTATCTCTCCCATGTACCCGAGAAGATGCGACGCCAGGCTCTGGTGCGGATAGAACCGTTTGTCCTCCACATCCACCGCAACCCCCGGCAGTTCATTGCAGTGCTCCTCGAGCAGGGCCACCTCCCTGAAGGAGAGGTCCGACTTTATGGTAATGGGCTCGAAGGGGAGCAACGGTGATGCCTTGATGATCTGCCTGACCTCCTCAGGGGGGATGCCGATCAACTGCGACAGGACCGCGAGCACCGTATCCATGTCCTGCACATCCTCGGGCACTATGGACACGGTGAACGAGGGACGGTTCTGGACGAGGACCTTGTGGTTGCGATCCAGGATCAAGCCCCGCGGCGCCCTGAGCCTCTTCAGCCTGATCCGGTTTCCCTCCGACAGGGAGCGGTACTCTTCCCCCCTGACCACCTGGAGGTACCAGATCCGGCTTACCAGCAGAAAGAAGAATCCCGCCAGGATCACCATGGTGAACGCAATCTTGTGTTTCGGCTTTGGGTCCCTACCCATCAGGGACGGCAGATATGCCATGATGCTCCCTCATGCAATGCCGAGTCGTCTGTCGATCCTGGCCAGAACATAGGAAAAAATGGGCCATATGAAGCAGTTGTAGATCGCCTGCCACACCACATAGTAGGCGATTCTCCTGCCGAAGGAACCATGATGCCGCAGCATCCAGTCCAGAAGGTGTATGAGCAGGCCGTCGCCCACGCTGATGCAGAAGAGCAATCCGAACTGCACGACCGGCGAGTTGGTGTCCAGCCTCAGGTTTGATTTCCCTATCAGGTATCCCCACAGGCTTTTTGAAAAGGCGCCCGAGCCCAGAAGGCCGTTGGAGAACAGGTCCTGGATGAGCCCCCCGATGAATCCGAACACCGTCCCCGGTATGCTACCCTCCCTGAGGCTGATCACGAAGATGAACAGCAGCACGAGGTCCGGCTTGACCCCGTATATGGACCAGAAATCAAAACGGGTGCCCTGGATGAGCAGGATGATGAGGAGCAGCCCCAGGTAGTAAAAAAATGTCTTGTTTTTCACGTGAATGCGCCCCCGGTGTTTTTGTGGCTCATGATGTTTTGTTTCCCTCCGGTTGATCGTCACCCTGTCCGGGAGGGGTGCCCGGGAACGGAGGTTCTTCCACCGTCTTCAGGATGAGCACCTCTTCCAGCATGGAGAAGGGCACCAGCGGCGTTACCTCCGCATACTGGAAAAGGCCGTACGATTTTTTCCCCACCTTGGATATGACGCCGAGCATCAGCCCCTTAGGGAAGATCCCCCCCATGCCTGAGGAAATGACGCAGTCTCCCGCCTGGATGTCGACATCGCGGCTGAGATATTCCAGCACGCAGACCGGGCTGGATTGCCCGCACAGGATGGACTCGGCCCTGTTTTTCTGAATCAGGGCGGCCACCCGGCTGTTTTTGTCGGTGATCAATTCCACCTGGGACGTGGAGGGGGTGGTCCTCACCACCTTTCCCACCAGGCCTTGATGGGTCACCACCGGTTGGTTCACCATGACCCCGTCATTCTCCCCCTTGTTCAAAAGGATGCTGCGGAACCAGCTCGTTGCATCCTTCCCTATGATCTGCGCGGAGATAATGACATTGGGGAGGGTCTTCCTGAATTCCAGGAGGGCCTTGAGCCGTTGATTCTCCTTTTCGATTTCCAGGAAATGGTTGTTGATGGCCTCCAGCTCGGCCACCTGATGCTTGAGTAATTTGTTTTCCTGCCGAACGCCCACCAGGCAGATATACCCATCCCAGGTGTCCCTGACCCAGTGGACGATCGAGGTCGTGAGCATATGGGTGGGGGCGATCATCTCCAGGATGACACGGTCGATGATGGCCCTTTGGTCCAATCCCCGGCCGTAAAAGGTCATGATCACCAAGGAGAGCAGCAGGAAAAAGATCAGGGTGTAAAAGGATTTATATTTGGCCCATGAATCAAACATCAGCTCGCCGCATTAGAGCGAAATCTTCTTGAGCAGGTCGATTTCATCCAATATGCGTCCGGCGCCGAGCACCACCGCCGAAAGGGGATCCTCGGCATAGATGATGGGCAGCTTCGTCTCCTCTCTCAGCAGGCAGTCGAGCCCGGTGAGCAGCGAACCGCCGCCCGCGAGCACGATCCCCCGGTCCACGATGTCCGCGGCCAGCTCCGGCGGTGTTCGTTCCAGGGCCATCTTCACCGTATCCACGATGGCGGAGATCGGCTCGGTCAGGGACGACCGGATTTCCTCGTCATTGATGATAAGGGTTTTGGGGACCCCGGCCACCAGGTCCCTCCCCTTGACCTCCATGGTTTTCGGCTCGGGAAGCGGATATGCGGAGCCGATGGTGATCTTGATCTGCTCGGCGGTGCTCTCCCCGATCATGAGGTTGTATTTCCGCTTGAGGTGCTGGATGATGGCATCGTCGATCTCGTCCCCGCCCACTCGCACGGAGCCGCTGTAGACGATCCCCGAGAGGGATATCACCGCCACCTCCGTGGTGCCCCCTCCTATGTCCACGATCATGTTTCCGGATGGTTCCTGGATGGGGAGCCCGGCGCCTATGGCTGCGGCCATAGGTTCCTCGATGAGGTAGATTTCCCTGGCGCCCGCCTGCAATGCCGAGTCCCTGACCGCCCTTTTTTCCACCTGGGTGATGCCCGAGGGCACGCACACGATCACCCTCGGTCTCACCAGGGCCTTCCGGTTGTGCACCTTGGTGATGAAGTAGCGAAGCATGGCCTCCGCGACCTCGAAATTCGCGATGACCCCGTCCTTCATGGGTCGAATGGCTTCAATCCCTCCGGGGGTCCTCCCCAGCATCTTTTTGGCTTCTTTCCCGACGGCGAGAACCTGCCCGGTGGTTGTCTGGATTGCCACCACCGAGGGTTCGCTGAGGACTACCCCCCTGCCTTTCATGTAGACAAGGGTATTTGCCGTCCCGAGATCAACAGCCAGATCGTTCGAAAATAATCCAAAAATGGAATCGAAGATCATAGGGTTCCTCTTTCTTTCTGAAAATGTGAAGGTGTGGATTGAAAAGAATGAAACGATATTCGGAAGGTTGACCGTTTCCCGGAAAAATAGTGCTGTTGTTTAACCATTAGTATCGACGTGTGCCTGTGTAAGCATTGTGGTGAATACTCCGTACCCCTGGGATAAAATTGTGGTTCATTCTAACAAAAACCTGAAACCTTGGCAAGCGGTTAGGCACGTTTTCTCAAAACGTTGGATGAACTTTATGAACTTGCAAACCAGGGGAGGATAGGGTACTATGTATGAGGTTGTTGTATAATGTGAAATGCGGTGAATCACACCGTGCATTGCATAATGTTTTATGATGCTATAAAGGGGTATCCGGAATGCTCGACAAGGTACGAAATAATGTTAAATCCTTTGGGGTCCAGGCGGTCATCGTCCTCGTTGTGGCCGCCTTTATCGGAACCATATTCCTGGTATGGGGACACGGAGGGAAGCAGGAGCGGCAGGGCACGGTCCTGGCAAAGGTATACGGGTTCGATATCACCTATCCTGAAGATCAGCAGGAGTTCTTCCAGT
>JBLIRP010000138.1:0-6957 GCA_049472355.1 bacterium
AGTGGGGACGCCGCACCTACTACATCTCAGAGGGGGACATCAATCTCCCCGCCGGTATCCGATTGGAATACATCGATCCTTCGGTACTTCGATTGGATTTTCGCATAAAAAACGCCTCGGAAAAGGATACCCCCGAGTAGGGGCATTCTCTATCCTTCTGCGGAAAGGAGGTCATATCCCCCGCTGCAATGAGGTGTAATGCATCCGTAATGGGGTCCGGCAGGAATGAGAATAATCACTTCACACCTTTTCACCATTATCGGCTTCGTGCTTGCCATTGTGCTCATCGCACGGCTGATGCGGGAGCGGCGGAGCCCCGGGAGCACCGTGGCATGGCTGCTGGCGATTGTGATGATCCCCCACATCGGCATCCCCTTCTATCTGCTGTTCGGAGGAAGAAAGATCAAGCGGATGATCGGCAAAAAGGTTCACCTCTATTCCTCTGAACCGAGTCATACCAATCACCAGGGAAAACGAATCTCCAATACGGAGCGGATACTGGTGAGAAGCGGCGCCCCCCCGGCCATGGAGGGAAATCAAATCGAATTGCTCTCCAACGGGGTGCTCGCCTATTCGCGTTTGATGGAGGTGCTGGAAGGCGCCGGGCATTCCATCGACATCACCACCTTCATTCTCGGAAGGGACGATGTGGGCAGGGACATTGTGGGTATTTTGACCAGGAAGGCACGGGAAGGAGTTGCCGTAAGGCTCATCCTGGATTCCCTGGGGTGCTTTCGCACCAGGGGTCGTTTTGTTGATCCCTTGAGGAATGCAGGGGGGAGGGTGGGGATCTTCATGCCCATACTTCCCTTTCATAGAAAGTGGTCGACACATCTGCGTAACCATCGAAAGATTGTGATCGCGGATCGATGCACCGCCATCGTGGGGGGAATGAATTTGGCCTCCACATACCTGGGCCCCCGTTCCGACACCTCACGGTGGTATGATTTTGACGTGCTGGTGAAGGGTCCGTTGGTCTCCCCTATATGTGAGATTTTCCAGGCCGACTGGAGCTTCGCCACCGGAAACGGCAGCGCAGGGATCGTGCAGGATTCGATGCCATGCAACGATTGTCACATGCCCGACGGGGTGACTGCACAGGTTGCGGCGAGCGGGCCTGACGTACCCACCGATTCACTCTCCGATGCAATCCTGAGCGCCATTCTTGAGGCCCGGAGAAGGGTGTGGATCATAACCCCCTACTTCATCCCCGATGAATCCCTCCTGAAGTCACTCGGATTGCTTGCGCAATGGGGGAGGGACATCAGAATTATCACCCCCGCCCGCTCAAACCATCTCCTGGCTGACCTGGCACGCGGTTCATATCTGCGAACCCTGGCCGAGGCAGGGGCGCGGATCGCCTTTTTTCAGCCGGGCATGCTTCATTCAAAGATCATGCTGATCGATCACTCCATTGCCGTTGTAGGCTCTGCAAATGTGGATCTTCGCAGCCTCTATTTCAATTATGAAATCTCCCTCTTTATCTATTCACCCCCCCAGGTGAGCGCGATCGAACGGATCATTGCGAGCAGCATCCTTCCCCACACCAAGGAAATGGAGTATGGGTCCCCCTCCTTCAAGCGGGGGATGAGGCGGTGGGTCGAGGATATAAGCAGGGTGCTGAGCCCGTTTCTCTGATCCCTGTCACCATTTCCCCTTTTCACCCCCTTTCTGTCCTCGGAGCGGGGTCCCGGCTTTTTCCTCGAAGTGTTACGTCCACCTCCTCCCCTCAGAGGTGTGGCATATGAGATCTCCCCCTCTTTCGGAGATGGAACACAATGGAACACAATGCGCCCTCACTGACGAAACTCACGCCCACAGGGTGTGGATGAGCACGGTTTTTGCATCGTGTTTTTTGAGTACGGGAATTTTACGCCCGCCATCACCGCAGTACGGGCATTTATATCCACCGAGGCACAATCCCCGGTGGAAGATCAGGCTAGTGAGTATTGGATTCTTATGGAGAAGTTCTTCCGTTTCCTCATGCCGCCTCTCCTGGTGGCAATTGTTGATCTGGCGCTGCTTACTCCCCTCCATGCGCAATCCCTCACTGATCACGTCCGCAATGTTCTTCATGATCGAATAACCACCGAGGGCGTGTTGTTGAGGATGGTGATCCGGGGGGAACGTATCCATGCCTCGCGGGTCCTCGCCCGTTTTTATGGAGGGCGAATGTTCCAGCCTGCCTGGTCGGACGAGCACGGTCCCAAACATCAGGCGCATTCGCTGATCAATGCCATTCGCTGTGCGCAACGTGAAGGTTTGAATCCGGAGGATTACCATCGTCTATGCATTGAGGAGATGCTCGCCCGGACCGGCGATGATGGTCACGGATTTCTCGATCCACAGGGCTTGGCGGATCTGGATATGCTGCTGACCGATGCCTTTTTGATTTATGGGAGTCACCTGTTGAGCGGCAAGGTTGACCCGGAGACATACAAAACCAGATGGAATGCCGAGAACGGGGAGGTTGATTGTGTCGAGGTTCTATGCATTGCCTTGGAGACCGATCGCGTCGAGGAGGCCCTTATGAGTCTTGCCCCCCGATATCACGGTTACATCAGGCTTCGGCAGGCACTGGTCCAGTACCGTGATGTTGCCGAAGAGGGGGGCTGGCCGGATATCCCCGAGGGAGATGGTACGGATGCGGCTATGAGGCAGCGGCGCCTCATAGCCCTTCTCAACCGCCTGGTCATCTCCGGTGATCTCGATCACCAGGATTACGAGAATGGGGGGGTATCCGATGCAGTCCTCAAGGATGCCCTCAAGAGATTCAAAAAGCGGCATGGATTGAAACCCGATGGGGAGATCACTCCCGACACCCTGAAGGCGCTCAATGTTTCGGCAGCCGAACGGGTGAGGCAGATCGAGCTGAACATGGAACGGTGGCGCTGGCTCCCCCATGACCTGGGTGATCGCTACATCATCGTCAATATCACCGATTTCAGGGCCGGGGTATTCGAGGAGGACCGTGCGGTGCTGGAGATGAGGGTGGTGGTGGGGAAGGATTTCCGACAAACCCCGGTCTTCAGCGGCACAATGGAATATATCGTGTTTTCTCCTTACTGGTATATCCCGAAAAAGATTGCCGTGGAGGACAAGCTTCCCCTGATCCTGCAGGATCCCGGTTACATCGAGCACCAACATATCAGGGTATTTATCACATATAACGGTGGATCTTGCCGCATTGATCCCAACACCATCGATTGGCAGACAGTGGACCCTGAGACATTTCCGTACAAACTGCGCCAGGAGCCCGGCCCCTGGAATCCCTTGGGCAGGATCAAATTCATCTTTCCGAACAAATATGCGGTCTATCTGCATGACACCCCTTCCCAGGAGCTTTTCGAGAAGGCCCCGCGGACCTTCAGCTCGGGGTGCATCCGCATCGAGAAGCCCATCGAGTTGGCGGAATATCTGTTGCAAGATGATCCCCGATGGACCAAAAAGGGGATCCTCGCCGCCGCATCCTCGAATGTGGAGCAGACCGTGCGCCTTCCCTGTCCGGTGCAGGTCTATATCCAATACTGGACCGCATGGGCGAGGGAAGACCTCGGCGTGGAATTCCGGGAGGATATCTACGCAAGCGACAGGCTCCTTGATCAGGCGCTCGGCGGGATGCCGCCCGGGGTCTAATGACAAAGGGGAATCCCTCCTCGATTCCAGCAATTCTAATTTTGACCTTCAGATAAGGGGCATGGACAGACATAGTTACTCCGCCCTCTATCGCTCCGTAACCATGTCTGCCCATGATGATGACATGTCAAAATTAGAATTCCTGCCTCGGGTCCGCTTCACTTGAATTTTTGCCCACAGTGTACTATCTTCCCTGTCCATATGCAGTATACGGATACATGGAACATGAGGCATCCACGCATATTCGGCGTCACCCTCTGGGTATTGATGTGGTTCGTCCCTGTGCTTCCCGCCAATGCCCGGACCGTCTCCGGAGAGATGTACACAAACATCATGCTTCGCGTGGAGATGCTCGAAACGGGGGCATCTCTTTCCGTGGAGGGTGATCGTATCCGGTCCCTCGCCGCATTGCCCCGTTTCTACTACCTGCGTGCCTTTCAGCCTGCCTGGTCGGACAGCTTCGGTCCCAGCCGCCCCGTTCATTCCCTGATAAAGGCCATCCATAATGCCACCCGAGAGGGGCTGCAACCGCAGGACTATCATCTCACCGCAATCGAGGGGGTATTTGGCCGCATGCTCAATGATCAAAAGGGAGGACAATGGGCCGACCCCGCCCTGCTTGCCGATTTCGACATCCTGCTCACGGATGCATTCCTGACCTTCGCCTCGCATCTGCTTTACGGCCGGGTGGATCCCGAAACCCTTGAGAGGCAGTGGGAGCACCCACACCCTGAGGCGGACCTTGCCCGGGTATTGGCGGATGCCCTCGTATCGGGGAGGATCGAAGAGGCACTCCAGGATTTGACGTCAAGGGATGCCGGCTATACCAGGCTCAGGGATGCGCTCGCCCAGTACAGGGACATCGCCGCCGCAGGCGGCTGGCCGAGGGTGCCGTTTGTCCCCAAGACACACATCAGGGAGGACCGAGGTGCGGTCGTTCCCCTTGTCAACAGGCTGGTTATCTCCGGAGACCTTCGCCAGAATATCTATGACAGCGAGGTACCCTTCGATGCGATACTCGCTCAGGCAATTCGCGCATTCCAGGTACGGCATGGACTCACCCCTGACGGGGTCCTCGGCCCCGTCACCCTGAAGGCGCTGAATGTCCCGGCAGACCAGCGGGTGCGGCAGATCGAGCTGAACATGGAACGGTGGCGCTGGCTTCCCCGTGACCTGGGCGATCGGTGTATCATCGTCAATATCGCTGATTTCAGGGCCGGGGTGTTCGAGGGGGACCGCGCGGTGCTGGAGATGAGGGTGGTGGTGGGAAAGGATTACCGGCAGACACCGGTCTTCAGCGGCACCATGGAAAGCCTGGTGTTTTCCCCCTACTGGTATATACCGAAGAAGATCGCCGTGGAGGATAAGCTTCCCCAGATCCTGCGGGATCCCAATTACCTGGCCCGTGAGCATATAGGGGCCTTTCAGTGGGGAAATAAGGGCTGGTTGAAGGAGGTCGATCCGAATACCATTGATTGGCACATGGTGGACCCCGATACGTTTCCGTACAAACTGCGACAGGACCCCGGTCCCTGGAATCCCTTGGGCAGGATCAAGTTCATCTTTCCCAACAAATATGCGGTCTACCTGCATGACACCCCCTCCCAGGGGCTTTTCGACAAGGCCCCGCGTACCTTCAGCTCGGGGTGCATCCGCACCGAGAAGCCCATCGAGTTGGCGGAGTTTCTCCTAAAGGGAGACCCCCGGTGGACCAGGGAGAAGATCCTCGCCGCCGCATCTTCGAATACGGAGCAGACCGTGCGCCTCCCCCGTCCGGTACAGGTCCATATCCAGTACTGGACCGCATGGGCGAACGAGGACCTCGGCATGGAATTCCGAAAGGATATCTATGGAAGCGACAGGCTTCTCGACCAGGCGCTCAGCAGGCAGCCCCCTGCTCAGGAGTGAGCATCAGGAGGTTGGAATACACATGAATATGGTGCACGTCAACTACCAGTAACGGATGCGCCCGATGTCCACGTGTATGAAGTGATCCTTCGGATAATACCCGACCCCTCCACCCCTCAGGTGCACTGCGGTTTTGTGCAGAGTCGAGAGCCGGCACCCCGGGAGATAGATATCGGCGGCCATGCCGGAGATGTGCAGGCTGTTTCGTGCAACGTTTCGGTAGCACCTTCTGAGATAGGCATTGGTGGCCCGGGTCCGATACCCCGAGACGACATGAATGGGCTCGTCGGTCTTCAGCCTTCTGGTGAGGGCGTTCAAGAGATCGAGGAGGTCCGGATCGATGGGTGTGGTTTCATCGGTATGGTGGTCCCTGAGCAGGTGGTTGATATCGGCAAGGGATGACTCGATGTACTTCCCGTCCCGCCAGTAGACGGTTTTGAGGGACTCTTCGGTGTGCACGTTGAAGAGGTTCAACGAGCGTTCGGGTATCAGCAAGGAATTGACCGCTGCAAATGCCGGACGGTTGAGCATTGTCGATCCCAGGGCGAGCATGCCCCATTGACAGAAACGCCTTCTGGTCAGCATATGCGGGAGCATGCCCTGATGGTTCGGAAGTTCCTTGGGTATGCCGTTGATCTCATCCATGGTAAAAGGCCTGCGCTCCATACCCCCCTTGATATACAAAAAATTATTCCATAAAAATATTTTAGATATATTTTATATGAAATGCAAGTTTTAGACCTGAATCCGTGACTGCTCAATACCTTCTTGAAAGGCTGGGGCAAGGGGAAGGGGGCATACGCATGGATGCACTATTGCCTATCGCATCAGCATGATCTCTTCCAGGCTTTTTACCAGGAGTGTGGTGGGCAGCCTCTGCAAAAGGGAATCCATGCGGTTTATGAACCCTTCCTCCTCCCCTTCCTCGGGCATTCCCATGCCCAGGATCACCAGATCCGCATCCGCGGAATGGCTTGCAATGATCTCCCATATGCTCATTTTATCCGGGTCATAGGGGATGATGTTTGCAGCCGCCTTGATGCGCATCTCCTCAAGAAATCGGGTTATATTCTCAAAGGCCTTCTCCCGGCCCGTGATATCCCTGATACCCATATTAAGACGTATCTCGCAATCCCTCCACTCCCGGTTCAGGGACAGGAGATGGGCGAGCAGGATCATGAGGTTCCGGTTCCGCTGCTGTCCTCCCCACCAGACGTCGATCAATTGCCGGTTCCCGAACCCCCGATCCATGTCAACCTTGAGCAGGATGACGCTCTTGCCCAGAAGGTGCAGATCCCTGATGAGTCGACCGAACTCCCTCCTGCGCGTCGGCTCTGCGGACCATCCCATCATGACGATGTTCGGATAGACCTTGCCGATGCCGTGGCACTGCGTGACTGCGAGCACACCCTC
>JBLIRP010000139.1:0-6954 GCA_049472355.1 bacterium
GCCCTTTATCGAGGTCACCTGCTCCGCCCTTTCCGAGCACCTGCTGGAAAGCGAGCTCTTCGGACATGTCCGGGGTTCCTTCACCGGTGCAATCCGTGACAAGACAGGACGGTTCGAACTGGCGGATGGCGGGACGATCTTCCTGGACGAGGTCGGGGAACTCAGTCCTGCAACCCAGGTAAAGCTTTTGAGGGTCCTTCAGGAACATACCTTTGAGAAGGTAGGAGGGGAGAGCACCATCCATGTGGATGTTCGTGTCGTTGCCGCCACCAACAAAGAGCTTCGCAGGGCCGTGGAGGAAAAGGAATTCCGTGACGACCTCTATTACCGTCTCAATGTCGTGCCCATCTATATCCCCCCGCTACGTGACCGGAAGGAGGATATCCCCCTTTTGGTGGATCATTTCATCGTGAAATTCGGCAAACGGATGGGAAAGGAGATCAAGGGGATATCCCCCGAGGCCCTGGATCTCCTCATGGAATATGACTGGCCCGGCAACGTGAGGGAACTGGAAAACGCCATAGAGCATGGTTTTGTCCGTGCATTGACCGAGATTATCCAGCCTGCGAACCTGCCCCGGGACATCAGGGAGCAGCAGCCCCTCTACTATCAGGAGGATCGGCAGGATTACGAAAAGAAGATCCAGTTGCTCCAGGTCCTCGAGCGGCACAACTGGCACCTGGGGCATGCCGCCGATGAACTGGGGATCAATCGCTCCACCCTCTGGAGGAGGATGAAGAAGTATAAGATAAAAAAGTAATCAGCGTTTGTGCAAAAAGATGTCTCTATGCATATTTTTTCATAGAGTGGAAGAAAATTAATACGTTGGTTTTCAATATGTTAGTTTCTTTTATGTGCCGGATGCCTGGTATCTATATTGCATTAAACGATGTATTCTGAAAGGGTAACGGCGGATATCATGAAAGGGGAGGATTTATAATACGGATGTTTCGTCTACGGGCCATTTCCTCACCGAGAGTTATTGTTTTTTCAATTCACTACCTAAGGGGTGTATTTATGCGGACATTGAGTAAAAAAACGGTCTTTTTTTTCGTCATGGCAGCCTTTGTTGCCCTTTCCCTGATCCCCGCAAGGGGTGAGGCGACGAAGATAAGCTTGGAGGGAAAGCTGATTAATCAACAAAACTTTCCCATAAAAAATGTATATATCTTCCTCTATGAATGGGAGTCGGCCAAGGCAAACGGCCTGGGGATGGTACCGTATGTGGCGATAACCGGCAACGGAAAACTGACAGGAACCGGTGCAACGGGGCCGGAAGGGGAATTCGATGTGGAGATCGATCTGGACCTCAGCAGGGAGTACCTGCTGATTTTTTCCACCCGCGCATACGCATCTGCGTGGTCGTCGACAGGGGCGAATTTCCCCACCTTCTTCTATGGAGCCAATTCAAATTCGGATCCCTCCACCGGGTTTAAAAACTATACGGGCCTGGACCCCACCAAGGCCCCCAGGATCAAGTTCACCGGGGGGATTAATTTCGGGAATATCACCATTCCCGTGGGCAACAGCATCAGGGGATGCATAAAGAACCAGGCGGGGAACCCCCTCTCAGGGGTGAGGATCGAGCTTTTCATGGACAATGACGGGGTGCCCGTGCCGGTCCCCTATCCCTTCTACCGGTTTGATACAACGTATTTTGAACAGAATCAAACCATTAACTTCAGATTGGGCGGTATCCAGAATGGCGGCAAATACTACGTCAAGGCGATCGGGTACAACATAGAACAGAGCGAATACGGCTATATCGAAGACTTCTACCGGGACTCCGGCGACAAGCCGCAGCTTATTACGGTAAGCGGAACGAACACCACGAAGGATATCGGCGATCTGCGCCTCACCCAGGGGGGGAAGATCTATGGATACATCAACGACTACGAGGGCACCCATGCACCCAACTCCATCATCGCTATTCAGGCGGTATCCTACAAGGACCAGCAGGAGCAATTCCGGCAAAGCTACGTGCATGATCCCAACTATGATCTCTATTTCGACAACGACCTGCTTGCCAGGATAACGAAATGGGACCGGTACTACAGCCGGTATGTCACCTCAATCGGTTTGGAATACTTCGACTTCGATGCAAGCGGCTATTTTGAGATCAAGGGGCTCCCCTTCGACGACCATGAATACTACCTCATTGCCACGGAGTTCCCGAGCGGGGCGCCGAAGAAATTTGCCACCCCTGTTTTTTACGACGGAAACGACGGTGTATTCTCCATCAATGATGCACAGTCAGTCGAGCTTCCGGGCTCGGGCACCAAGGTCCTGAAAAACATCTTCCTGCAGGAGGGGGCATGCATCAACGGCTATGTATACCTGGATGAGGTGCCGAGCGAGGCGGCCAAAACCGCCCTCGGTCTCGACGACCCGAATATCTTCGGGGACCTCGAACAAAACCTTCCCCTCTACATCGACGCCTACCGGGTGGAAAGGGATGGGACGATCCTGTGGCTCGGCCAGAATGTACGGGAGGGAGAGGGAGATTTTACCCTGTGCGGGCTCACCCCCGGGGAGTTCATCGTCAAGGCCTACGATTATCCGGGAATCGGGCTGTATCCCGGCGAGTTCTTCAATGATCAGCCCACCTACATTACGGCGACGCGCTTTGATGTTGATATCGGAGACGCGATTTATATCGATACCAATATCCGCTTGAACCTGGGAGGAATGCTCAAGGGGCGGGTATTGGATGCGGGCGGCTCCCCCATCCCGAACACCCGTGTGTTCGTCAACCAGATCAATGCCGGGAACCCGCTTGTCGGCTACTACTTCGTAAACAGCGAAGGCGCCGTCATGTCCCAGTTTCCCCTCTTCACCGACGACGATGGCTGGTTCCGCGCGGCAGGGTTGCCTGCAGGGTACTATACCGTGTTCGTGAACGGGACCCTGGAGAATGAAACCACCGGGTATATGCCCCAGTTCTTTGATCCTGAAGCAGGCGGCACCATCCTGGCAAATCAGGCGGACCCCTTTCCGTTCCCGGGGAACGATCCCAATGTGCGCACCCTTGAAACGATGCAGCTCAAACAGAGCGGTGTTGAAACAGGGGGGATCATCTCGGGAGTCATAACGGTCGATTCGATCGTCTCCAGCCTGGTGACCGTATCCGATACCGCCTTTTTCTTCCACCTGTACGAGGCTGAAACCGGACTGGAGATTTCAAATCCCCTGTATACATTCAACAACGCCACCGACACCGCCATCGCATACACCATCATGGTGCCTTCGTTCGGCAATTATATCCTGTCGGTCCAGGATGCCGAATTGAAGCTTCTTCCCCATTACTATCGAAGCAGCTCAACCACGGTCAATCCTACTGAGGCGCAATCGCTTCCGGTGACCCAGGCGCAGCCGTTCCTGTCCGACAAGAATTTTCTCCTGAGCAAAAGGACGGGGGAGGTCTCGGGACAGGCACTCGAGAACGGGACAGGCGTGGAAGGCGTCGAGGTTTACGCACGCCAGGAGGTGCTGGAAGGCCCTGATAAGGGGGCCTGGAAGGTCCTGGCCAAGGCCATAACGGACGATAACGGCGATTTCACCCTGAAGGGGCTTTATGCGGGGACCTATATCTTTTCCATGTACGACACCGCTGTTCCCACGCGCTATCCCTCAATGTACTATCATCCCACCCTGGAGTTATACGTACCGGAGGATGCCGATGCCGCCTATACATGGGAGTATGTACCCGGCGGTTCGACTCCCCCATCGATCCAGTTCAGCCTGAATCGGGGAGGGACCATCAAGGGCGAGGTGGACAATGTATCGCGTGCACAGGTGTATGCCTATCTCATGATCGATGACAAGCCTTCAATCGGCTATTCAGCAATCGCGGACCCCAACTTCACCCTGTCCGGGCTTACCCCGGGTCCGTATGTGCTCACCTTCAGGGACCCTAACCTGAATTATGTCTCCATGTACTATACCCTGGCCGGGGTAACCGTGAATCCGGATCTGGTGGATCCGGATGATCTCATCGTTCAGAAGGGGGCCACCATAGATGTGGGGACCCTCGGTTTCTATCAATCTTCCGCCAGGATCGAGGGAAATGTGACGCATCTCGGCATCGATACGCTGCTCTATCTCTTCCTCTACCGGATGACCGAAAAGAAGGATTTCTGGGCGAGCAAGCCGGAGCAGTTTTCGCAGATCGACGAGAACGGCAACTATATCCTGGATGGGCTTTCCAAGGGTGAATACAAGATCATCGCCTTTGGACCCAATACACGCCCCATTGCCAAGTCGGTCAACATCACCGATGATGATCTCGGCTCCTCCACTGTGGTCGACATCACCTTCCCCACCGGCTGGGTGAATCAGAAATACGAGATGGATGTGGCGATCGAAAAGGGCATGAACCTGTCGGCCTATCCCATGCGTATTCCTCCCTATGTTTCCGGGTACACATCCGTGTCCTTTCTCAAGGACATCATTATCGTGAACAGCAGGATGTCCATGAGCATACGGGCCTTCTCCGCGGACGAACAGACATGGAAGAGCGCCTCCTTCGGGGATATGCCCTTGGAGGGCTTCCAGATGACCGGCACCAGCGGGAACAACTTCTATCTTTACAATGGCCAGGGATTCATGCTCTATGCGGAGAAGCCATCGTCCCTCCGGTTCCGATACTTCCCCGGGCAGACCCCGCTCAGGCTGTTGAAGGGCATGAACCTGGTCGGTAATGTGCCGTTTAATCCCGACCTTGCCGATGTGGATGATCCCAATTTCATTGATGTCGCCTCTTACTCGACCAGAAGGATGCTCTCCGACCTGGGCGAGGATGCCGTTTCCATCCGGACCTTCAATGCGCGTGAAGGAAGGTGGCAATCCACCTACAGGATGTGGGGGCGGTCCTCCGGACCAGATGTGCCGGTTAAGGAGGAGCGCGGTTACCTGGTCACCGTGAAGGAGGACATCATCAACTGGTATCCTACCAAGTAGGAATCTGGTGCCCAAGGGGGACTGGTCGCATTCATATAGAGCGGACGCAGACGATCGGTAAGGCCTCAAGGAAGATCGGCATATCCCCGTCTGAAAGGATCGAGAATGGCCTGATTCCCTTCTGGTGCGTCAGCCTGGCTGCGGCCGGCCTCCTTCTCCTGGTATTCAATGGGTGTAAGGTCAAGGACGGCTTCAGCCCGCGGAATGCCTGGCGACACGTCACCACGCTGGTGAAGATGGGGCCTCACACCTCCGGCTCGGAAAACATCAAACGGGTGCAGTCCTATATCACCAACACCCTTACCCATGCAAGCCTCTCCATTCGCGAGGATCGTTTCACCGCCGCCACTCCCCTCGGTCCCCGCGACATGATGAATATCATCGCGATCAGCCCGGGGCGCTCAACGAATATCATTGCCATCGCCGCCCATTACGAGACGAAATTTTTCTCCGATTTTACCTTTGTGGGGGCCAATGACAACTGCTCCGGCACCGGGCTCCTCCTGGAGCTCGCCCGGGTTGTTGCCTCCAGGGAGGCACTCCCCCTGGAATTCACCTACTGGTTCATCTTTTTCGACGGAGAGGAGTCCTTTCTCACCTGGACCGAATCCGACTCCCTTTACGGGAGCAGGCATCTGGTGGAGCAATTGCGGGAAAGCGGGGAGATCTACCGGTTGAAGGCATTGATCCTCCTCGACATGATCGGGGATAAGGACCTTGCGCTTCCCCGGGAATCCCAGTCATCGGCATGGCTTACCGGGATAATCTGGAATGCCGCCAGGGACCTTGGCTACGAGAACATATTCCTGGACAGGGAAATGCCGGTGGTGGACGACCATGTCCCCTTTCTCCGGGCAGGGGTCTCCTCCGTTGATATCATTGATTTTACCTTTGGGGGAGACAGGTCCCCCGGCAGATACTGGCATACCCCGCATGATACCCTGGACAAGGTATCCCGCACGAGCCTGAGGATCGTGGGTGAGGTGGTCTTGGAGAGCCTGCCCCGGATTGAACGGTACCTGCGGGAGTGATGGGGCCAGGTCTTGAAGACCTCCCAGGGCTCAGGCGTTTTCATACCCTCATCAACAAACTGTCTGTGTAAAGCTGATGTGCCTCATGACGCTTGCCAGCAAATTGAGACAAAATCCAATCAACAGTTAAACAGGACGGTCTATCGCTTAGGCCTGCTGTAGCCTGGCATCTGCTCCAGACATATTCTCCTGTTTCCTTTACCATCCCTGCCCGGACTGATTGAGAACTACGTATCGGCAAAGCTCGAGGAGGTAGTTTTCCCGCTGTACCAGGATTGCCTTGTATCTTCCTTGAAATATGTGTCCCACGCGATTGTGACGATGATTAAACCATTGGGTGTAAACACCATTGAGATGGCGCATGGCACGCGAGAGGTTTGCAAGACCTGACCCCATAAAAAAGGGGTGGATGAGGGTCCCTCATCCACCCCTTGGGGTTTCAACGGTGGTTACAACGGGAGTCCCAGGCCGAGTCCGCTGGCGAAGAGTCCGATGCTGAGCGGATCAAACGCGCCCAGACCGGTCAGACCGCCGCCGAGGCCGAAGGGATTGAACCCGCCAAGGCCGATTCCGCCAATGCCGAGGCCCACATTGCCGAGTGCGCCGAGGCCGCCGATGGGCGGAATACCCGCAAGGCCGCCGAGGGGCGCAAGGCCGCCAATGCCGAGTCCGCCGAGTGCGCCGATCCCGCCAATCCCGCCGAGGCCGAGTCCGCCGAGGCCGAGTCCGCCGAGGCCGAGTCCGCCAAGGCCGAGTCCGCCAAGGCCGAGGGCGGGTGACATAAACTGCTGCTGCTGAGGATAGCCATAGCCCTGCTGGGGATAGCCGTAGCCCTGCTGGGGATAGCCGTAACCCTGCTGGGGATAGCCATAGCCGTAACCCTGCTGGGGATAGCCATAGCCGCTGTAAGGATAGCCGTAGCCGGCGCCCTGCCGGGGATAGCCGTAACCCTGCTGGGGATAGC
>JBLIRP010000014.1:0-53536 GCA_049472355.1 bacterium
TCTTTTTCCCATAAACGTGTCATGACCAACTGCAGGAACGGCGCCTCGATCTGATCATGCCTCTTTGCACCTTTTGCCTTGCCGCTGCCTGCCGTATCGGCAACCTGCACCTGGCCGAGAAGTGCGTTGACAAGTTCATCCTCAATGGATACGGCCTCGTCCTTGTTGGTAAGGCGATCGTTGTAAACCTCCAGGGGTTTGCGTATCGCATCTTCCGCAGCCTTAAGATCCATGTGGTGCAGCGGCAAGAGGTTGCTCAACAGTGTCGGGATACGGGATTTGAAGCGATCGAGCTTTGCCAGCGAATCTTCCCGCAATGCCAGGAGGAAATTGGTATCGATTTCCTCTCGGTTGACGGCCCTCGCAAATTCAGCTTCGAACGATGCTTGCGCGGTCGGGTACAAGAAATACTCTTCGAACTGATCGAAGATGATGAGAAGCGTGCCTTGAAAACGCTGCGTAGCAGCAGAAAGAAATTCATCAAACGGCACGCTTGGCTCCACATCGAGGGGCTTTTGCTGGGCAGCCTCGATAGCGGCAACACATTCGGCCTTGAGCAAATCGGCAAAGGTTTCGTCTTGCCAGTGGCGGAAAACAACCACTGCCGTGCGGGGTTCATCTCGCAGCTTGGGAACGACCCCGGCCAGCAGAACGGATGTTTTCCCAACCCCGCTTGCACCGTAAAGCACCGTAAGAGAAGCTGCATACAAGTTTGAAATAATGATCCGCTGTTCGCGACCCCGCCCGAAAAAATAATCCCGGTCCTCTTCAGTAAATGGCTCTATGCCTACGAATGGACAAAAATCCTGGGGCATTGACACGTCAACACCTCATCCTGTCGCGAATTTTATGGACGAATTCCTCGATCGTTACATCAAAAATAGTCACATTACGCTTTTCCCAGAGTTTACGATCCAGTTCTGACGGGTTGTGCTGTATGGCCCAAGAAGGAAAAGGGTCTTCACCATTTTGACAGGAAAAATATTTACTGAGATTTTTCAACACCACTCGGAGGTTCCAGTCCCGCAGGCTGTAGCCGAGAAAAAGAAAGCTGCGCTGACGAAAGTGGGGATAAAAGAGGTGCGGAATCGCCTGCCGCATTGTCATGCGGGAAAGAAATTCCACATAGTCTTCTTCAGTAATAACGTAATTGTCGAAATCCACGCTATCTCTGAGGGTGGAACCGTGCATCTTAAAAATGACGGTGGTATGTTCGAGGTCAATATCAAGATCATTGGGGGCAAATTCCTGTGGCTCATCCTTCCCGTATTGCTGCCAGATAACAGACCCGGCAATATCTTTACGGTCGGATGGATAAATCACCAGATCAAAGGGCCTGTTGGCCGCCCGAAATGCCTCCTCCAGCAATGTGTCATAGTTGGTAACGACGATGACCATGGGGCAGGGTACCTCGGCCAGGAATTGATGTAATGCGCCGTGCCGGTAATTACGGTTAAAGACCTCGTGCAGCCTTTCCCGCAGGCAGCATCGCCCGGCAATATCGACATAGTACGAGGAGACCTTGGAAAGATCCTCTCGGTCGTTTGGAATGTCGGAGGGAAACTCGGCCTCCAAGGCAAGAAAATTGGCAAGCTCTTGACCACTGGGCAGGAACTCGTCTTCCGGCTTCAGCCACTTTGCCGAATCTTGGCGTCCAACAAAGGACGCACCTGCCCCAAGAAACGGCACTACCTTGCCACACTTTAACCGGTTCCAGATAATGCCATACGGAGGTTCAGCCATTTACGAGGACCTCCTTGCAAGCACATCAAGGGTAAGATGTAAAAGCTCGTCCGGACGGTTCGTCAAACCGAAGGTGCCGGCGGGAACGCCTTTTTTTTCGTCAATGACCCCTAAATAAAAAATAAGCGGGGTCCTGTTCCCTTTTTCCCTTAGCTTCACAAGAAAATCAAGACCTGCGGTTGGGCAATCATCCCGTGCCATATCTGAAATCACAAGATCATAGTCTGCCTTGTTAAGAATTTTTAAGGCATCTTCGGTGCTCTTGCTTAAATCGATTACCGCTCCCAACTGCTGGAACATTTGTCGCTCATTAAGATTGTTTTCTGGAAAGTCGTCGACCCAGAGAAATTTTGTCCCCCTGAAGAGCTCTTGATTTTTTTTGGCTCTTTTAATAGCCTTTTCTTTCTCTTCACGAGGTATGTCAATTTTCCATTGTGGTGATTTTTCTGCCAATTTGATTGCAGCATCAAGGGAATCTTTAATAAATGAGAGCTTAATGTTTCCGGCTTCCAAACAGCTTAATTTCGGAAGAAGTTCATCTCTGATTGGACGATAGAAGACTACAAAAATGATTACCACGAAAAAAAACCAGAGAAAGGATGGCAGTATTTTGATAAATTCCTGCAGAATATTTGTCATAGATATCTCTCCAATAGCCAAAGACCCTTCTCAGTACTAATCAGGCCGCAAATACTAATCAATGATTGCAATGATCAATCACTTGTTCTCTACCCTTTTCAGTCCGATCCCGTATTGTTGCTCGATGGTGTAATCGATGCCGTGGACAGTACCTCCGCCATTTGCACAGCACAGCTTTCTCGCCCTTACATCCTCGACCCAGCGCGGATTTGATGCCTCAGCCCGCAGGTTTGCGACTATCCTCATCTTGCTGATCTCCAATTCTTCCTCCGATACACTGCCCGGCAGATGCCCAAAGGCAGAAAGAATTTGCCTTTTTACGAGACTCCTGATGCTCCCGTTCTGGACCTTTATATCGAACATCAGAGCCGCAGCGCGCTCTGACCAGAGGTCATACTCTGAGCACAGTTTCAACGCTGCCCGGTACAGCCCTTCGGCATATTTGAGCTGCGTATTCTGGAATTCCTCGGTCCTGCCAAGGGATTTGAACATGCCCCTCCACGGCTCAAAGAGGAAATGTCTCACCGGATGCTGAATCGATCTCACAAACACCATCAGATCCTCTTTATCGGAATTCAATGCTTCCTCAAGGATGTCATAATGCCTTTGAAAGATATCCTTCAGAATGTCCGGGTGTGCCTTCATCATATCCCCAAGGAGAGCCTGAAGAGAATCCTGGCCGAAATTCCACTGGAGCACGCCGAAGCTCATGCCCTGCCCATCGAAGTCACCACTCAAACCGGCAAAGCACTCTGGAATACCTTTCCCCGTTTCAAAAGAGCCTGTCAGGGCAAGGCATTTGTAGTTAAGGGGTTTTGCAGCAATTGACGGTTCGGGGATCTCACTCTTAAACAGGATTTTCCATGTTGACGGACCAACAAGGCCGTCTATTGCAAGTCCCTTCTCCTTCTGGAAGGCCTTGACCGCAGCGTCGGTGCCGCCTCCGAAATCCCCGTCAATGGGGCCTTTATAAATGCCTAATGCCTTAAGCCTCTCCTGAAGCCTCTTTACCTCATCCCCTCTTGATCCTATTCTATAGATAGCCATGTCATCCTCCCAATCTTGTTGTTACAATCCCGTGGCCAATAACGATATGCACCATCTCGGAAACTATCTTGTCTATCTTCATTTCAGAGTATTTTTACTATGCAGTTGACCTAAAGAACCGATCAAAACTGACATCCTTTCAAGGACTAAGGTAAGTACGCTCGGATCAATCAAAGGAGGACCCAAGAATGGAAATAAGGCAATAACGGGTATCACTGGTTCAAAATATGATGGATCATTTGGCTCGTTCGGTTGAGTTATGAAGGGCACGTCAATTGAGGAATCTTTTTCTGTCCTATGAACCAATAAAGAGGATCCTCTCTCCTCACCTTCTGACAAAATCTCATCCTAAGGTCCACTCAAAAAATCCTCCTCATCGCTCTATTGAACGTCTCTTCAAAAAAGGGGCTCCGCGGCTCATGAATCCTGCTGACGACCACCAACCGCATTGCCATGCCTTATAATCTGGCATAATTGAAAATTAGAGCATGCAGAAGAAGGTCTGTTCTCAGGGCAAATAGCTTCCTATGCATGCTCCATATATATTTCGTTTTTTCAAGTCCTACGAGAGAAGGTCATTCCGTTTCAAGAAAACGGATTCACAAGACTGACTGAATTGTGATCACTCCTGCAGGATGCGGTCGATCTCATCCTGGCTAATCCCTTTTTCAGCAAGGAGCTCACTGGGCTTCTTAACGAAGAGCTCGTCAAGGTTAATCGTATCAGGGTCAAGGTTGCTGTTTAAGACACCAATGACCGCCCCGAGAACATTTGTGACAACCATTGCCCCTTTCTTTACGTCTGAGCCTACCTTATCGGAGGTTGCAGTCGCCGCCCCCAACTTCCTTACAACGGTCAATACATTAACCAATCCCTTATTGCCGGACTCTCTCTTGAGTAGTCCCTTAAGCTCGTTGGCAATATCTTTAAGCTCATTGCTCATTGCTATACCTCCTTTTCTTTAGCGTAGTCCGCCCGGGATGTTGAGATTCAGTTCCTTTCCCAAATCAATGGCCATGTTGATGAGCCGCAAGAGTTGATTCTCCAGCATTGCGGTGTCTTGGGGCTCCGATTTTGTTGCCTCCCATGTCTTCAGGGACTGTACAAAAAGATTGTGCGTCGTTGCATACATTTCAAGGATCTTATTCACCTCGTTCAGGGTCTTGAGTCGTTCCCGATCCTCGTCGGTTATCGTCCCGGCTCGATGTTTTTCCACGATAACTGCGATCTCATCAGTAACCTGGGGCGCCAGCGAATTATACACGGTATTACTGGCAGAGGCTGCCTGCTTTGATCTTTTTAAGAAATCCATTGTTGATATCGTGGCACAGGCCGTGAGAAACATGATGCACACGATGAAAATGACGCAACTGCGAATCCGGTGATACCATTCCTTTTGCATGGCCTTTTCCTCCTTTTTTACGTTTCAGCCCCGAGATATGCGATACCTCGGCAATTATTTAAGGGGGGGTCACATCCATATTTCCCTATAAGTTGTTGCTTCAGCTTCCGAAGCTTCTCGTCACAAGCGGAAATACAATGATCGTACAGAGAATCAATAGGGCCGAGCCAATGAGGGTGTCATACCCTTCAATAGTGGCAAAGGGGCCTCCCATTGCCAGAACCCAGATGACAAAGGACAGGGCGGCAATGATATTCTGCCTGATCATTCTCACCTTTTGGACAAATATCAGCCATAAGGGGGTGGCGCAAACCAACAATCCGAAGGTAATCCACAGGGGAATACGAATATCAAAACCCAAGGTCTTCGATTTGAATAGTCCCTCCAATGCAAGGTAGGTTGCAATCACTTCGGAGGGAATGTTTTTCAGAAGTCTTGACATGTAGCCATCATCGGTGTTTATTTCTCGTGACATTTTTTCTTACCTCCCATGAATGATTGGAACTTCATGAAGTCTAATGTCCCTTTCCCGCACAATCTCCACCTTCCTCTCCCTCTTCGATTCGATACGGGCCACCTGCACACAGTAGCTTATCGAGAGGTGGTATGGTCTGCGGAGTGCCCTCCATATCTTGAAGAGGTCTTCAATCGAAAGCGGTTCGAGAACAATCCTCAATTGATGGGATTGTTGCGCTCCGACAGACAGCTCCTGATTTGAATAGTCATGAAAGATCCTCATCGTCTCTGTCAGGATTCGATGCGCATCCCTTTGCTCTTTGGCGTAAGGGGTGATCAGGTAATGGAGATTGAGAAAAAGGGGAGGATAGCGAAGGAGATTGTTCTCTTCCCTGATCCATGGTTGATTACGCAATTCAGCATTCTCTGAAATCCTATAAAGGAAGAGATTGATTCCCTGGGAATCATTTTCCATCTCTTCGGTAGGGGCCTTGAGGGTTACAGAGAATCTCCCTGAGGGGAGCTTGTCAATTTCCCCCTCCAGTAATGACACCAGGGTTATACTGATTGTCTCAATTACAGCACCATCATTCATAGATACACCATGAAATAATTGAATAAATTAGTTTTTCTAATGTTGACTTCGTACGATCTCCCACATTCCCCCCTTTCCTGTAAGTTGCATTCACTGCGAATTGATGTTCCGGTGTCTTACAAAATGTCTCTGAGGGAGACCTTCGCATATGCCATTAGATCGCCGTGGATACCAAACCCCGGATCGCTCCGATGAGAATATAGATCGACCAGATGATGACAATAATAGCTATGATAATGCCGATAACAGCGTCGGCTATGCTTGCAGCAAGTAGATACTTCGCGATAGGGAGGACAATCGTGATGATAATGCTCGTCAAGAATCCACAGAGAACAAAAAGGGTAAATGATTTGATCCGGATTATATGGCTCCCCCCTATCCAGATGAGAATGGCCGCCACGATCTTACACGTCAGACCTGTTCCTGCCAGGCTCACCACCCTTCCCGTCGGGAACGGAAACTCAAAGATAATGGGGTAAAGGAAGGCGAAAAACGAGAACAATAATATAAAAATAATGGTTAGTTTCAGAATTGCCTTTACGATCACAACGATCGAGACAAGGATAACGATCACCGCATTAATGATGCTTGCGATCATCCCGGCCCTCTGGATAGATGCCTTGGATACCGTCATTCCAACAAGGCTGATCAAAATGGAGAAGAAGATAATCCAGATAAAGAGGCCATCGGACTCAAGGCTGAATCCGGGTGGCTTTTCACCTTTTGCATCAAGTTTTCCTTCATTCTTTGCCTTTCCAATACCCCCTTGAATACGTTCCCACTTCGCTGTAAGAACCTTGTCCTTGGCCTCCTCAATCATCTTTTGCTCAGAGGATGAAAAATTTATTTCAACCACAATTGGTCCACTCTCACTATCTCCCTCTTCATCGCTGGGCTCTATCGTAAAGCCGAAAATCTCGAAATTTTCCTTTTTCTCCTCTATCGTTATGGTAAAGAGAGGGAATTGCTTCCCTGTTTTGACTGCTCTTTCAACCTCATCCTTAACATCCTCCCAATATGACTTTTCAAATTCCTCTTTAGCCTTGGCCGCCATCTCCTGGAAGTTCGGTACAGGACCTCCGAACTCAATCCCGAAACCGATAAGGAGAAAAACCAAAGCAACGATGACAAAGGATTTCTTGAGGGGCTTTACTGTGGGTATTGTTACGGGACTCATAAGCAAATTGCCTTAAGAAGATGTTAAGGCACAAGAATCCATGCCGATCCTGTGCTTTGGAGAAGATACCGGCAACGACCTTGATTTTTCGCATTGCGTCATCAGAAAACAAGGTGCCTATAATTATTAAATATATTCAAGCTATTAAAAAGATTTCTGCCATATATACTACTTTGTCAAATAGTAATCGACCTCCATTTATATAATATTAATCCATATCAACAATATGAATTTCAATAAAAAAACTTCTATACAAGAAAGACAATACCCACAATACCCAAAGCAACTCCTCCGACCATGAAAAAGATAATTCCAACCAAGTATCCCACATTATTTCTCTTCATGACAATATACTCAACCAACATAATAATAGTTGCTACTATAAAAACTATCCCGATTATCAAAAGGCCTAATCCCTTGCTCTTATCCTTTTTTGGTGGGGCATTAAATCTTTCCGGCCTTTTGCTCACATAATCCTTATCTATTGCATTGTTTTGGATTGAAAAAAATAATCCAGCACTATTTACAACTTCTGTTCTTTCTGCAGATATAAAATTATCAATAATAATCTGTGGCCGAACAGATTTATAAAGATTATGGATTTCTTGAGAATATACTATGCTTGAGATAACTCCTATAGCAATAATCAATGTAAGTATTATTAAAATGCTCTTGAAAAATATTCTATTCATTTAATCCTCCCTTCCATATCTAAAAAAATATGTAAAGATTACTAATAACTACTGCAATTACGCATACGTACTTCCTTGAATAATGTAAAAATACCAGGGCAGAGAAATAAAAAAACACAACAAGAATGCAAAAAGAATGATAGGCTTATTCATCCTTTTTAAAGGGTTTTTTGATAAATCCTATAAACATACAGATACCAAAAATCCCTAATAATACCCCAACGATTATCCCAATAATCTCTAATGCCTTCATGATCCCCCCCCTATTGAAGCCTATTTGCCTATATCTGATCGCGGCCTAAATGGTTAATAAGCCCTTAGTGTTTCAAGAAATAGGCACAAGTATCATGGATTGCCCGATGCATAGGCCCACAGCTCAAAGAGATTCGCATAGTAAATCCATCCGAAGAACCCGCTGACAACGGACCTGGATGAAGGGCGGAAATATGGTTTTTCTCGCCCCTTGATGAGCCATAGAAGGCCACCTATGGTAAAGGTCCAGAGCAGTTGAATAACGAAGTTCACGACATAGTTGACACCGAATATAATAAGATAGAGAGGGCCGAATATGCGGGCCTGCAACAAGTGCATCCGCTCATGCTGCCCGGCCCCACCGATATTGATGGTCCCGAGCGTCTGGGCAAACCCCATGCTTCGTGTCGGCATGTAGACGATCCATCCGGAATCCCTGCTTCTGCTTCTTGAAATGTCGCCTAAGAAGGGATACACCAGGTTTCCAACGATGAACCCGAAGACCGTGTTAAGGAGACTCCATGTCATATCCACGAATACCTCCAACCACCCCTTGAAGGCTGAAAGATTGTATATGACAAGGATGCCTGCCTGAAGCCCGTATAAAAGCCCAAGAATCGCTCCGCCGATCACCATCCACATGGTGGGCGCCAGCCCTCCGAGTGGTAAACTCACAAGGAATAATGTCAGCGCTGCAAAACCTATTGAAAAAATAATTATTAAAGATCCCTTGACCCATCCCGGCATAGACGTATCGCCCCCCTTTCTTAGTCCCCGATTAAAACGGTAAAATCAGCACCTGCGATCGGATCCGGCCCCCCGGTTGTTTCGATGATCTTTTCACCGATCCTGGTTGCTGGAAAGCCATTGATGAAGACAGAGCGGCTCCCGCCGTCCACAACCCCTCCGCCATGGGGATTTGGTGTCGCTAAGGGACAAATATGAAGGTCTTTGCCCGCCCTCCAGGCAGGTCTCCCGCCAATGATGACATTCGGGCTCCCCGGGCCGGGTTGCAGAGCCCCCCCGTGCGCAGTTGTATCCCCTAACCGTGCCGTTGGCCTTCCCATCCTTCAGCACCTCCCAGGCATATTCAGGTACCTTATATATGGCTGCATCGGTTCATTAGAGCAGAACTATGGTAAACGCCCTGGATAACTTGTCATGATCCTAAATCATTGCAAGCGCAAACAAAGCAATCCTATTTTGAGATTTTTCGTTCTTTCGCCATCACAATGACAACCTACTTTTGGCGTTCACCATACTATTTATTGAACACTCAACCTCCTCATTCATGGCAGTATGTTATGAAATTTACAGCATCGTAGTGCAAGGTTGTTTTTCGACAATGGTTATGCATCATTCCGTACAAATAGAATTCCACTTCAACGTTCTACTGTTTTGGTACAACCGTAAAGGGTACGATCGGAATAACCGGTTTCAAAATCTTAATTGGTTGAAAAATCTGAAACGTTACAAAATAGAAATCGTCAAAATTTATATGACCCCACGGCGGTTGAGATGCTTTATCCACAATTCTGAGTGTGGCTGTCTTGTTTACGTATTCCGTGAGGTTCCAGGTCACACGTTCCATTGTCTCAATATTCTTGCCTCGTGCACTTCTGACGACTTTACCGTTCACGAGAAGTTCTATCCCAACATCTTCTCTATTACCACCACCCACAAGAAAACTAGCCATGCCACTTTGGATCACAAAAGGATGTGAGGTAAGAATGCCTGTCGGTCCATCCCCTTGGAAAATTAATAAAGGATTTATAGATCCCTTATTTATAAATGACTGTGGATACCTCTCGTAAGTGCCAATCCAATATTGTCCTTGATGTTTTGAAGGTTGCCCCCGACCTCTCCTTGTAGGATTATCTCCATAGGTCGGCTGATCTTTAAAGGCAGTCCCTATTTGGGTCCAGCCAAGCAAGTTTCCTGACTCGAAGTTGAAATTCATGACTGTAAATACCTTTGATCCGGTCAGTTTCATATTGCCTGATTTGTCCCAGGCACGGGCCTCATAGTTTACATTGCCAATAGAATAGGGTCCCTTTGTACAGCTACAAGGTGTCTTGTCACATTCCTGGACCACTTCGCCGTTGACATAGATCTTTATGTTCTTTAAGTCCGTCGGATCTTTCACACTGGCAGTAAAGGCTACCTTTTGACTGAGGTTTACGGTAAAGGGACTGTGAGATATAGCGACATCAGGCGGCTTTTCGTCTTTTACCGTAAAGGTTAATAGTTGACTATCCCTCCTATTGTCTGATGAATCCCAGGCACTCGCCTTATAGGTTACCTTGCCGGCAGGATAAGGTTTTTCTGCATCATACTGACAGGGTGCATTGTCACATTGCTTGACCATCTTGTCGCTGACGAAGATCTGCACCTTGCTGATTTGCCCTCCCCCTCTGTCTGACGCTGTGGCTAGAAAGGTTACATTCTCTTCTGTGCTCGGCGTTTCTGGGAAATGGACTATCGTTACTTCAGGAGGCGTCGCATCGACTGTCATAAAACTTGTCTGTTCAGTCTTACCCTCGTTGCCTGACGTGTCCAAGGCATGCGCCTCACAGCTTATATTGGCAAGAGGGTAAGGTCCGGCAGCATATTTGCAGGGTGAACCGTCACATTCCTTAACCATCTCGTCGTTGATATAGATCTGGACCTTACTGATTTGTCCGCCCCCCCTGTCTGATGCTGTTGCAGTGAAGGTTACCTCGTCTTCCGTGCTCGGCTTCGCAGGTTCATAGGTTATCATTACATCGGGTTTAGATCTGTCCATTGTATTAAAGGTATTCGGGCCAACAATGGTAAGGTTGTTTGACCTATCCTCAGCACGGGCCTCATAGGTCACTTTACCAAGGCCAAGTAAATTAAAATCAGCGACATATTTACAGGGTGAACTGTTGCATTCCTCAACAATATCACCTTTGACTAAGATCTTTATGTGCTTTAGGTCCGATGAATCTTTTACAGTGGCAGTGAAGGTTACCTCGTCTTCTGTACTCGGCTCTGAAGGTTCATGTGTAATAGTGAGTTCAGGTCCATCTTCATCCCTTGGCGTAAAGCTTTGCGGACCGGTATCGCCCTGGTTGTTTGACGTATCCCAAGCACGTGCCGCATAGGTTACGCTACCATGAGAATAAGGTCCAGCCACATGCTCACAGAGGGAACTGGTACATTCTTTGACCATCTTGCCGTTGATATAAATCTGGACCTTACTTATGCTTCCTCCTCCTTGGTCTGATGCTTCGGCAGTAAAGGCTACCTGGTCTTTTGTGGTTGGTGTTGGAGGGACATGTTTTATAGTGACACGAGGCGGTTTGCTGTCCACTATCGTAACACTCTTTTGGTCAGTATCACCTTTGTTGTTTGATTTATCCCAAGCGCTGGCTTTATAGGTGACACTCCCAAGAGAATAAGGTCCAGCGACATATTCACAGGGGGAACTGGTAGCTTCCTTAACCATCTCATCATTGACATAAATCTGGATCTTACTTATGCCCCCTGCGTCCAATGCTGTGGCAATGAAGGTTACCTCATCTTCAGTGGTCGGCTCCGGGGGACTATGGGTTACAGTGAGCTCAGGTGGAACAATGTCTTCCACCTCAACAATCAGAGATTTTTCGGTATTCTTTTTCTCACCCTTCGCGGTTAATACATACTCTGTGGATTGGGTGGGCTCCACCTGTATACTTCCACTTGACTCCACTTCAACAGGCGCTATGTTCTGATCAAATGAGATCTCCACAGAGGTGGCTTTCTCTGTCTCCCAGCTCAGCATAGCAGATTCGCCCGCCTCAATAGTGTTGGGATCCGCTGAAAAACTTATAACCTTAGGCGCCCCAGAACGGAGGAGCAACCAGGCAATCACGCCGCCGACCAAGAGGACGACCACGGCACTCCCAGCAATAATTACAGGAAGCCAGTTAAAGGGCTTTTTCTCTTTCGTTTCCGGCTCAAGGGCGACATCCAGATTAAAGGATCCCTCTGTGGCGAGAACACGGTGCTCTTGGATTTTGTAACCTTCCTTTTCAAAGGTTACCCTCAGTTGCTGGCCGGTCTCAATACGGGAATCTTCAATCTCTGCAATAAGCTCATAGAAGCCATTCTCCGCACTCTTGCCCTTTTGGATCTCTTCCTCGTTAAGGTAGAGTCTGACAAGCACGCCCGGCATGGCCTTGGCCGTTTTACTTTCCTTTGCATATCCATAGGCTCGGAAACTCATTGTATTCCCCCCATTTTTTGCTTTAATATTGAAAGGTTATAAAGGTTTCCATGTTGGTTATTCTATCCAGCAGACCCGATAGCCCACCTTTCCCTCCTTTTTCTCTATATTCTCAATAATGAGGTAGTAGGAAATGATGTCATCCTTGATGGTCACCTGAACCGACCATCGGATGACGAGTGATGGTGTAAGGGGATATACATCAATGAGACAAAATCGAGAGAGGTCCTTAACCCGTTTTTCTCCAATCCAGAGTGATTCCTCACTGTTTCCGGGATCGAGGTGCTTCTCCCCCTCCTTAATATTCTCCCTCTCTTTCAGCAGTCCTTGAATTCCAGGACCGGTGATCTTGGCCCCTTCCTCTCGAATTCCCGTGATCCCCTCTGTTTTAATCCCCACTTCGCACAATTCAACGATCTCTGGTTCAACTGGCCTTTCCTCAAAAGCCTCAACCACAAATCCTTCTTCTATACGAGTCGGCTGTTGATACTGCGGATAGGGCCCATTGGTTTGAGGCTCAACGGCCTTCTCCTGGTACTTTATGCCGATAAACACCTTTTTCCTATTAAGGCTGATGACATGTTTCATTGTATCCTCAGGAATCACAAAGAAGAATGTTTCACCAAGAATTATCTCACGCCCCAGCGCATCAATGGCCATTCCTGGAATGATCTTGATACTGAAAGGCCCGTGTTCCTTTGCGGCACTCACACGGAGACCCGATACAATTCCATAATGGTGCATGAATTGATTGTGCATCCGGCGCTTCCTGAGGTGGAACTGCTGTTCTGTTTCCCAGTCCATGGCGCGGGTAAAAAAACCATCAAAAAACCGTAATCGTTTAAAGATATCCAATGACCTTGGCATCGGCATTTCCTCTCCATGATTTGTATGTAACCATCATTTTTTGTATTTCAGATTTGACTACAATTTAATCTATTATGAAAACACGCCATTTCAAATCTCAGGGAAATTCTTTACAGCATAAGGCCCCTGACGCCACCGTACAACAGATATCCAGGCATGGGCCGGCTTTACCTCGTCAATGATTTCTACCATGAATGAGAGAAGCGACCCGACCTGATCCTCTTCGACGGATTCATCGGTTGATAGATAGACGGTAAAGGTATTCTCCGCCTCTATGTTGGAATCAATGATACGGGTGTCGAGACCGATGGTCGATTCTATGCCAATGGCAAGGGTCGGAGCGAAGTTCTCGACAATTTCAATATGAATCCTTGCCCCTCTCTCCCTCTCTTCATATCTGGGGGCGCCACGGGCATAGTGTATGTGAACCTGGGAGGGGTCGATCCTTAAATATTCTGCGGCTGCCTGATTAAGTGCAAAAATCAATCCGG
The DNA here is from genome assembly GCA_049472355.1 of bacterium. Lineage (GTDB taxonomy): Bacteria > SZUA-182 > SZUA-182 > DTGQ01 > JAFGSM01 > JBLIRM01. The sequence continues at coordinate 13,593 of JBLIRP010000014.1, forward strand.
GAAGCGTCCCCTTTCCAAGTAAAAAGGAGGCTGCATATCGAAGTAACAGCCTCACCTTTCCCTCTTTCTCACAAGACTCCTTCGAAGACGACGCGTTCTGCTGGAGCATCTCTTGATGCCAGGAACCTATCCACGGATAGACAGCGGCCGGATATGAATTGAGATTCAGGTTGAGCCAGCTTCCCAGACCAAGGAGATACTTGATCGGGGTCGTTTTCGGGCTAAAGAAACACTGGATGTGATCGATGGTTTCCTCAATCGGTGGATTAGGTATGTCAAAGGCATCAGGTTTATTCCCATGGCTTAAGTCGTCTGAGGGATACCCGGACCAGATCCGTTCAAATATTTTCAGGAAATTACCGAAAAAGGGATCATGTTGCAGTGCTTCATGATAAAGCGCAGGCAGGTGCTCCATATAGCTACTGTACGCGCCTTTATGCATGCCCTGGAGTCCCATTTTCCTATTCCTCTGCCTTATATTCTTCCACCTTGACCTCATAGAGGTAAGGGAGTTGATGCCAGGAAAGAATAAGCTTCCCCGTCTCCCTGGGGATGATGTTTCTGTCGCTGTCAAGCAATTTAACGTCTGTTACGTAGGCAACCTTCAGGCTCTGTCGCACCTGATGGGCTATCTCATAGACATAGATGTCACGACCGAGGGGCCATCCTGTACCATCTTCGCCGCCTCTCAATGGATCGAAATATTCCTTCAGGAACCGCTCTATCTCCGGTTGAACCTCCTTTTTGGTGAATCCTGCCCTCATTTTCACCGTAACGTGCACTGCAAAGCCCAAATATTCCGGCCCTCTGACGCTGAGGCGTGTCGTTAGGAGCCGCCTCTTATCGATATACATATAAACCTTTCTCAATAGGGCCTCCGTGGGGAAAACCTTTCCCACCTCTTCACTCACGGTGACCTCTTTGGGAATTATGATGAGCTCCACTATTCCGGGTTGAGCGGCGGGGACGCACTGTGCCCTGTGGACATTACGAGATGCCTCCATTGCCAGGGTTTCGAAGTCCTCCTGCGTGATCGCACGGTAGCGATGTTTGAGTACCATCGATCCCCGTATTTTTAGTTCTTCCAGGGTTTCAGGATCCCTCCCTCCCGAAGAGGGATCGGAATTGGTAACCTCAATACTGCTTATAGGCTGAATAAGCTGACTTACTGTATGGGCGGGGACATTCCCTGCTTGCCCATGGCACCATTCGTAGGAGGCCTTTATCCTTCGTCCGGCAAGGGGGATCCTTCCCTTCTTCCCGTCGCCAAATCTTATTTCCCCAGTCTCTGCATCGAGAAGAAAGTGGGGGTCGTTACTGTTTGAATGCAAAAAGGTTTCTACCATCTGCCATTCGGAAAATCCGCCTTCTGCACCTCCACTCCCTGCCGGGGCATCCGGCTCTGAGACATACACGTAGAAATTTTGGGGTACCTCAATCACCTGACCATTTATGACCTCTTCCCTTTTTTCCATATAGACCGGCCTCTTCTTAGTAAAAAGGGCCAGACTCGCCTCACCATTGCTTGACCATTCCTCCTCCACCCTGCTGGTATTGGTGGCCCAGACCGTATTAAGACGGATATCCCGTATCCTGGGGGGGCGTTCAAAACTGCCGCTAATCCATCGAATCCTGAGCCAAAAGTACTCACCTGAATCGGAATCTTCAGATTGAAAGAGGACCCTTGGCTTGAAGTCACGAGGGGCCTGAAATCTGATCAGGCCGCTACGTTGGAAATTGAAGGTCTCATCAACCTCAACCTGTAGAGGCTCCCATTCCTCTCCATTCCAAAATTCCCATACAACGTTTAACGGAGAAGGCGCTTCACTCCAAAGCCATAAGAGATGCCCCAAAAATAATGATTCATAGGGTTTTTCAATTTGCCGGGATCTCTCCTCTTCCACAGCAATATATATTTGAACCATTTCAGGGATTTCACGCTGCTCTCGAATGAAGTTCAGATCGAATCCCAGATAAAACGCAGGGTATCGATCGGTATCACTCTCAAAAAATTGAACGTGTTTCTTCTCCCTGATTTCGTCGGAGACATCCTTGAAATAAAAGTTGTCGAAGATGACGGTGCGGGAGAATTCAAAGGGACGCTGGTCCTTATCTTTTACCCTCAACGAGACACGGTTGAAGTAGGGAGGATGGATTGGAACCTCTACCCACTGCTCCTTTCCATCCTTTTCCTCCAAATGGCCTTCGACGCCGTAATTCCCCTTGACGATCCTGACCCGGATCCAGAAGTTCTCCTCATCCTCGATCATCAGGGGTACAATATCATTCGGGAGCACAAATGAAACCGCCCCTGTCCTGGTTAATGCCCAGGTTTGATCAGTGAAATCAAATCGCCCCTGCCCGGCACCGGCAGGCGAGGATACGCCGATTTCGGCCCACCTCTCCCCGTTCCAGTATTCCCATGACAGTTGAAGGTCTTTGGAAACCGATGGCGGCTCCTCAGCCCTTTCGAAATTGAGGGATATACCAAGCCCTTTAACCAACTCCAACATCCGGCACCCGCAATAGAAGATATTCCTCTCCTTTGGCACGTCGGTAAACGGGGTGAAAATTTGCATAGGATCGATGGGGGCGAATATGTCCGCATCGGTGGAATAGGCAAACATCCTATCTGGCACGACTGCACTGTCAGTGGTCCGTACAAAGGCGTCCATCTGGGAAAGGCGTAATTCATTTCTAAAGTAATGGGGTTCGATCACACCTCGGATCCAATGGTTCGTAATCACCCCGCCCTCCATCCGGAGGACACTCTCCCCGCATTGTGTGATTTCGTGAAGGATAACGGTTACGCATGGGTGGGGTTCAGGCTCGTACGTAATGGAGTGAACAGACCTCTTCCATTCCTGCCCATTCCAGTATTCCCAGGAGATCGCATCGAAAAACCAGCGATCTTCTTCGCTTCCCAGACCAAATTTCACACACACGGATATCCCTCGGCGAACAGACTTGAGCATTGGGCTCCCCAGATAGAGACACCTCTCAAGCCTGTCTTGACCGAGGAATAGGGGAATGCTCCCTTTCTTTTCACCGATCAATGAGGACGTATAATCAATTCCACGGAAATCCTTATGCTCTGAGTCGAAATAGAGCCCTGCAACCTTGGTAATATTTGCCGGGAAGACCTCAAGATTCTCGTCGGTTCTGAATAGAATCCGTTCGCCGTTGACTGCAACCGTTGAAGCAACTTCGGTCCCTTCGGGAACGGACTGCATAGCTTCCCCCTTTACGCTGAAGGTAAGCAATGTCTTCGATGGCTCAGGGGGTTTCCTTGAAAGCCCCAGCATCTCGAGAAAGGCCAGATAATTCTTGTCAGGCACGCGGTTCAAGCGATATATGATCATTTCGGTCATCCAGGCAAATAGTTGAATAAGGGTAATTCCTGGATCACTCTCATTATGATCTGTCCATTCCGGGCAGTAGCGATTGATAAGGGACCGTGCCTGGGATACGATATCTTCGAATCTTCTGTCATCAAGATTTGGAAATTTAATAGCCATTTTTAATCCCTCGGAGATTGTACCCTCAGGTCACAACAGGCGTTACTCGCTGCGGATCTATAGGTTTCCGTGTCGTGACTCTCAAAGGTGGTTTTCTCTTTGTTGTCTGTATCTACCCTTCAGTCAAATAAAATGGATACACCAGGTTTTCCCTCGCATTCGTACTCCGGACTCTGTATTCGATGCAAATAACCACTCGACCCAATCCCTCCCGGTCGAAATCCACATGAACATTCAGAAGGTCGATCCTTGGCTCCCAGCGCCTCAGGGCATCCTCGACGTGATAACGGATGAGCCCCCTTGTGGTCTCATTGAGGGGCATGAAGACCATATCGTGAATCCCACACCCGAATTCCGGGCGCATAATCCGCTCTCCCTTTCTCGTATTCAAAATGATTCGTATCGCCTCACGAATGTCTTCATCCATTGAGGACAGAGTGATGCGTCCATTCTTGAGGCTCAAAGGGAATGCCCATCCCTTTCCCAAAAACTCCTTGCCGAATTTTTCTTTATCTAGTGAGTTATCTTGCACCTTTTTATATCCAACCAATGAGCAACGATCTCAATCCAAGAGGGAAAGACCGCCATCTCAGTTGATCTTAACCAGATTCCCTTGAATGGTCAGCACTCCCCCGGCCTTGACCTCAAGAGAAGACTGGGATTCCATGGCAATCGGCCCCTGCGATGCCACCTCTGTTGATTTGTATGACTTTACGTTGATGGTACTAGACCTGATATTAATCGACGACCTCGCCCGGATATCGACGTGTCGCGCATCTATCTTGAATGTGCCACGAGGGGCCTTTACTTCGACACTCCCCTTGCTGCTCTCGATGGTAATGAGGTTTGCGGCGGTATCGAGAGTTATACTGTTTCCCCCTTGGCTGTCGATAATACCGATCTTTTCATTTCCTTTGGTGACTTCGATGATTATGTAATGCTTTCCCTGTTGAGCGCTCCTTAGCAGAATCTTTTCCTCGCCCTCCGTATCGTCAAACTGGAGAATGCTTCCGCTTCGGGAGACGATAGAGCGGTAATTGTTTTTCCCATCCGGATCCATCTTTTCAGGCGGCTTTGCATCTTCGTGCCAGATGGCCCCAATCACATACGGTCGGTTGATATCGCCATTGTGGAAGGCCACGAGCACCTCATCGCCAGGTTCCGGCATGAAATACGCACCCCTGTTGGGCCCTCCCATAAAACTCGCCACAGGTGCCCATGCACTGTCGGATCGTCTTTCCCTGTCTTCATTAATCCCCTGTATGTTCTGCATTTCTCCCTCATCACAGAGCCATGGGAAATTCACCTTCACCCTTCCACGATCTTCGGGATCGTTAATGTCAACGACGGTGGCGGTGACAACCCCGCTGATCCTTTTCTGTGCCTCATGGATCGGTTCACGTTCCCTGATCAGTTCATAAAGAGTACCTGTCACTCTCCCCTCCCCTTGGCATTACGCTGCACAAAAATCCTTGTTGAATACCCTGAATGATCAATGGCATGGACCACCTTACTGACATAATAAGGCCCGCTCAATCTTGATCCAACGCCTTGGAGATCTATGATCTCCCCTGCCCTGATCTGCGGATTTCCTACGATATCTACAATACCGGTCAGGTATTCCAGGGTCTTTCCATTCATATATGATTGGGCAATCCATCTGGCACTGTAGTCATCCGGTATGGCGTGTATATTGATGAGCTGTTCATACCTTTTCGCCACATCTGTAGCCGGCACCTCTCCCATAATCTTATTGGTTTCTATGGTGCTCACCGCTCCGATTATCGACCCGCTTCTCCCCCTTCGGCCTTCGATCCGGTCTGCCCGAACGGTAACCTGCGTGGGTATTCCCTGTGTTGTTATCCTGGAATAAAAGCCTTGGATGTCATACCCCCACTTCAAGGTACACAAGGGATCCGGGTAGCGATGAATTTGAGGGCTCCTAAAGACCAGACAGTGCCGGCTCATCTCAGGCTCCCATTTCACCGAATACTCCCACTGGATCAGGTCCGCCATTTCCTTCAGAAGCGAGGCATAGGATATGTGATTTTGCTGACGGGACTCGAATCTGAGGTCGCATTGTTCGATTCTTGCCGCAAAACCCATTTCATGAGCGATCATCTGAACGATGTTATGAAGGGTTTCGTTGGCCCATCTCTTGAGGTTGAGGGGAGCAGCAACCATTTCGAGATCGTAGAATAGTGACTTTCCATTGATGGTGATAAGGAGCGAGCCTTCCTTTGAGAAGCTCGTTTCAATCGAGGCAATCCTCCCCTCAATCATGGGATACAAATCCCCGAGATATCCCATCTGAATGCTCACTATTCCCTTCTCCGAAAGGAGTGCCGTATCCAAATATTCAAAATCCTTTCGATGGAAATAGCCTGACTTCCAGTGCTTGTGCCTGTCCACAAGGGTTATGGAAAAGGTGTCAGCCCCTTTGATATAGTCCTCAACCATTACCGACTGAATGACATCATTCTGCCCCATCTGGAAGATATGACTCCCCACGGCGACATGATATGATGGAATGTAAATCGCTGCTGCATTCTGGGCCATGCTATATACCCCTATTTCCCCCTCAACGGAGGGATATAGAGTCTGGTGCCGGATGCCAGAAAACGAGGATTCTCTATGCCATTGGCATCTGCTATTGGACGCCATTCTTGAGGATTGTTGTACATCTGCCAGGCAATGGCACTTAGGGTCTCCCCCTCCTTGACAACATACCATTTGGAGTAATCGGGTGACCGCTTGATCTCTTCAGCCCTACCGAAATAAAACTGCTTGAATCGGACATCGACAGAAGCGCGGACAGGTGTCCCATTCTCCATGAACATACTGTATTTCACCGTGGCCTCTTCAAGAACGGCGGTAAATTGAATGCCGACTCCCCATGAAAAGAGAACAACAGGCGGCGCATGAAGCTCCGGATCGGACTCAATCAATGATAAAAGAGGCCTTACGAATTCGTCTCTTACATCGGTTTCCTCTTCAAAGGTGTCAAAGAACAATTGCATTGAGAGATACTCTGCCCCTCCCCGTATGAATTGGATAAGGGGCGCATCCAGACCAGGGATCTCCACATCGTGATAGAGATTGACCTTCTCGATCGCACAGTCGGATGGATTAAAGAGAACCTTGATCGGCATCCCGTACGTATTGATCGGAATGATTTCAGCCTTCTCGAGTGCCATCGCCTAAAGTAGTCCCTCCATACGTTCTCGTTCGCGAACGATTCTCCTCATCAATACATCATAGACATGATCTGCAATCCTTTGATAATCAATTGAAACGCCCCGGTTCCGGGTATCTTTTCTCCTGCGCACGGGGCGAGTTGTCACCATGGTTTCAAGGACATCCGTTTTGTCAATCTCATCTGGGGCAGATTGCGGATATCCCTGAGGATGGAGTTGGCCTGACTCGGAATGTTCCGCAACTCTTTTCTCAGTCTGGTCCCAAGGCGAAATCGGATATCCAGTATTCGCATGGCGGGGATCAGCCATTTCCCGTCTCCCTGAAAAGAGAGGTACATAACCTTGAAGACGGCCCTGACGAGGTGCATTAATTAATATGGGAGTTCCGGACGAGCGCACATCTTCCACCCTTACAAAATGCCATCCCTTCTTCTCCTGCCCTATAACACCTATCCCTGTGGTGAATGTTCTTAGGATCGATGTCTGGTCAGTGACCATTTCCGAATGAACCTTTGCACTCTTAGGGAGTCCGTTTTCTGATTCTGTAACGATCCTTTGATGATGCAGAAGAATATCATGGTTAATCAGAGCCCTTTCTCCTCCGGGGTTGCCCTCTTTAGACCCTTTCCCCTGATTGCGTGGATGATGAACGAAGGAGCCATTATTGTCTACCCCCTCTTTTCTCACACCCCGTATGATCCGTTCTGAATCGTATCCCGATGTTCCCCCGTACCCTTCGTGCCGAGGTAGCTGACGCACGACAACCGGCTTGAACGGAGCCTCGTCTCGTTTACGGTACGTGCCCTGAGGGCCTTGCCAGATGGTGAACGGTGTGCCTTTATCCGAAGAGATGTTCAAGAGATAGTGCAGGGATGGTGATCCTTCTTGAGAGGGAGTGTGTATGTAATACCCATGGCCATATGGCGTACCCTTCTTATACAATGGCACCGTCGCTATGGCATATCCGTCTGATACGGACAATCCTGTGAGAGTCCGCTCCCAAGCCCGATTGAGGACAAGGGGGGAATATGCCGAATCACCAATGGAAGCGTCCTCTGCTTCGAAAAAACCTCGGCGATGAATCAAGAAGTTGAGCACTACGCCGAAATGGGCCAGGAGGTACTGGGCATTGATACGGTGGGCCACGCTGATCAAAATGGCTTTCCCCAACCTCAGCCTCAATGCGGTACTCCATTGACTCAGACTGCGCAGCCTTGAGACAAGGATTTGCTGCCCTTGCCAGGAGATTAAATGATCTCTCCCCCATGGACGTCTCAACGTGGAGAAATAGGGATTTTGGTATGGCAGTATATGTAATTTATCCACGGGGACTCCTTATGTGCTGTAATACATGAAGCGAATGAGCACTGGGGATAACCGTGCCCTATTCAATAAATCCCTCATGGGAGAGTTCAAACGTTTCAACGGCGATCCTGCTGGCATCGGCCTTTAATTCAGGCCCTTCCCATTTTTGCGGCCAGCATCCCTTGAAATTCCAACGGTTGACCTCTTCCATTCTCTCGTTAAATAGGATAATACTAACATTCTTGCGAATGCCCTTTCGGCTCGTGAGTGACTCCTTATACCAATCCCACAGTGTACTGGAAATCGTTACTCCCTTCTTGAGGACAATGCGTTGATATTTTATCCTCCCCGGCAGGACATGAAGATGTCTGTTCATCCCACCCTCCGGATAGGCATACTCTTCAATTTCAGCCTGAAGACCGCTGCATTGGAAGATTCCCACCACGGTATTCTCTATCTCCACGCCGAAGCGAAACGCAGTTAATGGAATACCCTGGAGTTGGGCATTCTGTTCTGAAAGGTCGAGATTCTGATGAAGGTTATTCATGACTTATGATATTCTTCCGCCCGCGGCATCCTGGATCTTTCCGTTGATCTTTGAGACCTCGCCCACCCATCGGTTCCTTTCCCGATGATGCATGTCCATTATGGTCTCGTAATCCCAATGCAAGTAATACGATAGAAAGGCTACCTCCTCGTAGATTCTCTCAAGGGGGTAGCCTATGATTCCCCCTGCTGTTCCAGCACCTCCTGAGAAAACTCTTTGCAGCAATGAGGGCACTTTATCATTGCCTCTCCATTCCTATTGATTCGATTATAGAAACCTTGAAGATATGAGAGATCGCATGAAAAAAGGTTCTCAATGATTCCTGGATTAACCTCCTTTAACTCCCCAAGCCTCATAATCACCCTTGATAAGAGTATGATTATGAGATATGCCTCATTGCGGGCAACCCTGGGGTCCTGTAGGGGAAGTATTTCATCCTTGGCGGTTGATAGGCGCATGGTGCCATGTTGGTGGATGTTTCCATCCTTATCAATAAATCCCTTAGGCAGGGTAAATTCGAACTCGGTTTGCAGGGTCATCGATTACACCTCCTCCTTAATCGGTCTCAGCAATAAGATCTGTTAGCGGATTTGTCAATCATTATCAATGCAGGCTGAGACGGACAGGGGATGATACAAAGGTTCAAGCCCGTTCGATACCTTCGTAACAGAAGGTCAATGTCTCCATTGCTATGCTGTCTCCATCCGCCTTTAGGGCTGGGTTGCTCGACTTGTTTGGCCACGCCTGTCTCAGGTTCCAACGAATCTTATCCGCGCCCTCCTCATTTCTGATAATGATAGAGACATTCTTCCTTTCAACGTTTCCATCCATTACCTTCTTTCGCCATTCCCAGAGGGCATTGTTATCCACAATCCCTCTTTTCAGGGTGACGTCGCTGAAGTGCTTCAAACCGGGAAGCTTTTTGAGAGTACTATCCTTGTCATCTCCGATGCGATAACAAATGACGTCTGTCTCGGTTTCCAATCCTGAACATTCATAAAACCCACCCGTGATAAGCCCTTCAATCTCAATTAAAAAATTATGATTCCTGTAAGGATCCTGATATGGTTCTGTGCGATCTGGCATAATTGAATACCTCCATTATCTTGTTTTCGTATTGCAGCAATATAACTTATGCTTCAGCAACTGAGGTCCCTTCGCTCCATTGGGTGATGCGAAAGATAACAAACTCCGCAGGACGGGATGGCGCGATCCCAATAAGGATAACAACCTTCCCCTGTTGGACGATCTCCGGAGGATTGGTCTCTTCGTCGCATTTGACGTAGAATGCCTGCTGAGGGGTAGCCCCGACCAATGCACCGGAAAGCCATTGGGTATAGAGGAACTCACTGATGTCCCTGATAATCCTCTTCCAGAGACTTCTATCATTCGGCTCGAAAACCACCCATTGCGTACCCCGCGCAATGGATTCCTTTAGCATGATAAAGAGCCTTCTGACATTGAGGTAGCGCCAACTGGCATCAGAGCTGAGTGTCCTCGCTCCCCAGACCCGGATCCCTCTTCCCGGAAAGGAGCGAATGCAATTGATGCCCTTGGGATTCAAGACCTCTTGTTCACCCTGGGTGATACTGTATTTCAAGCCCACGCACCCCCTCAGGATCTCATTGGCAGGGGCCTTATGCACACCCCTCTCAGCATCACTTCGTGCATAAATCCCTGCTATATGACCACCCGGCGGGACAAAGATGTTTTCCTTCTTCACCGCGTCAAAAACCTGAATCCACGGGAAATAATAAGCGCCATACTTTGAATCCCGCGGTTGAGTGTCCTTCAGCTTCGCAATATTGCCGTCAGGTAGATCTTCGGGGCAGTCGATGATTGCAAATAGGTTATTGTTTTCACAATAAGAGAGCACCTCATCCTGTATTTCCTTGTCAACCAATCCCGGGGCGCAGAGAATTGATATATCACTGAACTCCTTGAATGCATGCAAACCGGTGCGTGCTCCCGGACCTCCGTCACTCCCTTTTACAGCGGCTGTCACGTTGCCTTTCGCACTACCCGCGGCTGCTCTTCCTCTGGCCGTCCCCGCTGCTTCACCCTCCGCCGAAGCAGGCCGGGGTGCCTCGCTGCCGGGGGTTATTTTGTTCACATAGCATCGTCTCCCCCCATTATCGAAGAATCCGTAAACCGCATGGGCCAGGTAAGGAGCATTCGAGAAATCTCCGAATTTTGCGGTAAATTGGCTCCAATTGGTAATCAATTGAGGCTTGTTCGTGAGGTCTATTACCTCCTTTCCTTCCTTGTAGACAAAATTCGTCTCTCCGATAAACGCGGCGGTGCTTGTGCTAACCCCCTCAATCGGTCTTGGCCCTAAATCAACCTCTTCAACATAAACTCCTGGTGATAGATACTCTGCCATTTTGTTCCCTCCCGCTATTAATATGGATTAAAGTCTTTTCACGTGGGAAAATGAAAAATTCAATCCCTTGAATGCCGGGCCCTGAATGTGACCATGTTGTTAGCATTATGATACAGCTTTTCAATTTCACCGCTTTGCACCATACTGTCCAGCGTCTCTGAAACCTCGTCAATCGATTGGTCGATTCTTTCAAACTCCAACCACCACATAGTGATACCCTCTAATGTATCCTCTGCTTTAGGATTCTTTTTAAGATAATTCAATATCTTCTTCGAAATTTTTTTCTGCTTTTTAGTCACTGAGGGAACATTAGGTAAAATGAAACGGTTGAATCTAAGAAAACTTGAATAAACAAGCTCAACTCCTAAAATATTATGCAAAGGAGAGGCCAGATGTATTTTTGATAATTAATTGTTTTATAAGAATTTTTTTTCGCCTGAGGATAGGCACTAAGGGCATCAGTCACCCCAATATGACTATGCACCAAAACGCACTGAAGGGCATTAACTTAGAGAGTAAATTTCTGATGACCGTTGAGTCAGTTTTCTATGACCCTCTATGTGTTCACGTCCAAAAATGTTTTGCATCATCTCACTCCGAATCATTTATTTGATACGTTCTTGAGAGGAGCCCACTTTTTATGCCTTCCGAACCGATTTGCTGTCTGAAGGGCCAACTTTTTATTTCTTAAGCGGGCTTATAAGGCCTCTATTATACAAAGGAAGCTGCCTTTTATTTGTTTTCCCCGGTTCCTCTTGTTGCCCATTCTTTTTAGTGATTTTAGATTTTACATTGCCGGAGGACTGAACCTTACTCTGCTCCTTTGGTATCACAGGTGTGAAGGTCCCTGGTTTAGTGCCTGCGCCGGGCTGGATGCTGCCTTCTGAGTTAACAGCGTTCTGCTTCGAGGGTGATCCTTCGTTATCGGATTGACTTTTTTTAAACCCAAAGGACTTAAACATTTTAGAGGAATCTGGTTGCGTCTGAAATGTGCTGCCCGATTTTGTATTCGTTTTTAAATCGCCGGGCGATTGAGGCGGGCCAGAGGAAGAATTCTCTATTGGCGCTATTCCTTTTGATTGTGGAATTTGTCTAGTAAGACCAAGTTTATCAGCGATTCCAGGTATGATTTTGGGCAATGGTTCTATTTTCTTAGGATCAATTGGTGGTTGCGGCGGTGGAAGAGGGGCAAGTATAGATACCTTGCATTCCTTATCCCCACTTGTACCTTCGTTGCCACTTGTATCATAGGCACGGGCTTTATATTTTATAATACCGGAAGAGGTTGGCTCCACTATACATGTGCAAGGCGAAAACATGCATTTTCGAATCTCTTTGACCTTCATCTCTTCGGCTGTCCCCTCAACAAATATCTCAACAGCATCTATTCCCCAATCGTCCTCTGCCTCAGCAGTAAAGGTAATCTTCGAACCTTTACCCAGTAATGGGTTTTGCGGGGAGTAGGAAACGTTCACTATTGGTTTGGTTTTATCCGAAATCGCAAGGGTGTGGGACTCACTCTCGCCCCTATTTCCTGCCTCGTCTACGGCATACGCACGATAGTTTACTTCTCCCGGGGGGAAGGGACCGATGCTGCATATATGTTGAAACTTTGAATCAGAACATATATATGAGTGATCCCTACCGTTCACCTGAATCACCACTGTCTTTAAGTTCCAGTTATCTTCCGCCTCAGCACTCAACGCAACCGTATCTTCCGTCGTTGGGTATTGCGGAGAGCATGTGACCTTCACCAGAGGTTTGGTTTCATCCGTGACCGAAACCGTGTGGGACTCACTCTCACCCCTATTTCCTGCCTCGTCTACGGCATACGCACGATAGTTTACTTCTCCCGGGGGGAAGGGACCGTCGATATGAGCTTTCATAAAAGACGTACCGGAACACTTATGCTCCTTCTCATCCTTGCCGACCAGAATGACAAGTTTATTTAAGCCCCACTGATCATTCGCCTCAGCGGTGAAGGTAACCGTATCTTCTGTCGTTGGGTATTGCGGAGAGCAAGAGATGATTACCGTAGGTTCGGTTGCGTCGGTGATTGATAGGATTTTTACCTCACTCTCTCCCCTATTGCCTGATCTGTCCTTGGCATTGGCAGAATATTGTATTGTTCCTGGTGAATATGGACCGCCTTTATAGATACAAGAGGAGCCGATGGAGTCTGCGACCTCCCGGCCATTGATGAGAATCGCCACCTCTTCAACCCCCCATTTATCTTCAGCATGGGCGCTAAAGGTAACTTCCTGGTCAGTTACAGGATTTGAGGGATTGGCGGATATTTTCACTATCGGAGAAGTTTTATCGGTTATTCTGAGATGCTCGGTAACGCCGAGTTTTCTTTCTCCCGCTCTATCATAGGCATAAGCCTCATAGCATATGTCGCCTGGAGGATATGGTCCACCCTCGTGTCTGCAGGACGAGCCCGTACCTTCCTCGACCTTTTTGCCGTTAACAAGAATCTCCATCCTGCTTATGTAATCGGAATCTGTTATATGAGCGATAAAGGCAACCTTCTGATTTGTATTCGGATTTAAGGGATCAGGGATGATGGTGAGTGTAGGCAATACACTCTCCCTTACCTCCAGGATTCGAGTCGCTGTGATGGATTCCTTTTTCTTATTCATTACTATCAATGTGTACACTGCGGTATTGCTCGGATGAACATCTATGCTGCCGCTTAACTCCAGATCTTTCATATTTGGATCAATTGCCACTGATGAAGCATTCCTCGTCCTCCAACTGAGGATTGCTGTTTGCCCCTCTTTTATTGCATCAGGATCGATAGCAAAGCTGATAATCTCAGGAGATTTCGGCTTCAATGTCTGCCAGGCAATCACGCCACCAACGAGAATGATCAACAGAGCCCCGCCGCCTATAGCCGCAGGTAACCATTTAATCCTTCGTTTGGGAGCAGAGACTTCAGCCTCAAGGGAAACATCCAGACTGAAAGAGCCCTCCAGGGCAGGCACATGGTGCTCTTGACGATGGTATCCCTCTTTCTCAAAGGTGATCCTCAGATCCTGTCCGCTCTTTATCTTGACATCATCGACCTCTGCAATCACCTCAAAGAATCCGTTTTCGCCGCTCAATGTCCTCTGAAGCTCTTCTGTGTCAAGATGAAGCTTCACAAGGGCACCTATTACAGGCATGCCTGTGATGCTATCCTTTATTTCTCCGTATCTTCTGCAGATCATGGCAGTCTTCCCCCTTCCGATGAATTTCTCCGGAATCTTGAACTAAAACAGGATACGTATTTTCCCCCAGAGAAACAGGCTTTATGCATAGAGCGATAAATCCCCTAAATTGTTAAAAGGGATTGAGGGCCTCGAATGTCCTTTTCAATTCAATAGACGGAAACAATGGATCGATTCCCAGGATCTCTTTGGGATTTTTTGCTGACCTATTCCCTTACTTCCCATTTCACAAGCCTTTTTAGAATCGCAAAGGATAGATTTCTAAAAGAATGGTGAACACGAGTGTCTGGCATGAAGATCTAAAAAACAGTTACATGGACAGCATTTCTTGTCAGGCATTATGGATCCTGCCTTCACGGAGAGTGGAATTGCATGGGGCAGCGTTTGTTATCTGACTGAAAATCCGGTAGGCTGCGCTATCGAAACTGCTTTGGAGAGAGCTTATGCTTCTTGAGGAGGTTCCAAAGGCCCGTGCGGCTTTTCCCTGAACGTTTGGCAGCAGTAACCATATCCCCTTTGTTTTCCGTGAGGAGCTGTATAATGTAGCTTTTTTCAAAGGCATTTATCACCTTTGTTTTTGCCTTATTAAAGGATTCAAATTCTGAGTTGTCTTGAGGCGGCTCATTTGTTGGAAGCTGAATATTTTTAAGGGTCAACGTGGGTGAGTCCGTCATCACAACGACTTGCTGTATCATATTCTCAAGTTCTCTTACATTCCCTGGCCACGAGTAAGAGACTAAGGCATTCAAGACCTCTGAAGACACCTCATTGATCGGTTTTTTGTATTCCATTGAGTATTTTTTGACAAAGTAGGCAATCAGGATGGGAATGTCCTCTTTCCTTTCATCCAAAGGCGGTATATGAATGGAGGCAATATTCAATCGGTAAAAGAGGTCCTCCCTGAAGGTGCCTTTCCTGACAAGACATCGGAGGTCTGTGTTTGTGGCGGCGATTATTCTGATATCGGCATTGTGCGACTTGGAATCCCCGAGTATTTTATATTCTTTATCTTGCAACAACCGAAGGAATTTTATCTGAATATAAGGACTCACTGTCCCTATCTCATCAAGAAACAAGGTCCCGCCTTCAGCCTCCTTGACCAAGCCGATCTGTGGAAAACTGGCATCGGTAAATGCCCCCTTGACATGGCCAAAGAGTTCATTCTCAAACAAGTGTTCCGGAATAGCTCCACAATTTACGGGGATAAAAGGCTTGCCAGCCCTTGAACTCAAATAATGAATGGCTCTCGCAACAAGCTCCTTTCCGGTGCCGCTTTCGCCTGATATCAGGGTTGTCACATCACATGATGAAATTCTGTCAATCTTTTCATGAAGTTCATGAATTGCCCTGCTCTTGCCCAAGATTTTCTTCAGCCCGAGACCTCTCTTGAGCGCCTTTTTGGCATGCTCGTAACCATTTGGTATTTCACCGCTATTATACCCTCCATTGATATCCGATAAATATCCGCTGCTTGCCATATTCATTATTGATAATGACTATTACTAAGAATTAAACGCTTAATCCAATAACTGATTCAGGTATGATTACTATTTGGTATGAAAAAACATTCAACATAAACAAATCAGAAATATTATTTTAAGCATAATAATTTTTACGATCGATTGCTGGAGTCATGCTCACTCAGGTTATATTATTCGCTATTTCGATTTAGCTTTTTAGAACAATCTACTGCAATGGCTCAGGATAATAAGACTTCTCGTATACCCTATCCATCTTGTCAAGACATACACATAAGATATAAGAGAGTCCGGAGTGCACGTCATTTAAAAAATCATGGTGCCCAAGGGTTCAAGAGATAAGACTCTGAGCCATTTTTAAAATATGCATTGATTTTTGCCTTTCTTGGGACCATGGTGTTTGACGATTAATACAAACATTCATTGAGATATTAATCGACTTTTCTCAGCTAACGTTTTTATGCCTTAAAGTATCTGCCAAGACGCAAAACGATAGAAATAAAACTTTTTCAAATATACTTGTATCAAATGATCTTATCCTTTGATAAGAGTTCATTGGTCTTCAAAAGACTCTGTATTACTTCAAAATAGTACGGCTTCTCTTTAAGACTGGCATATGTTCCCGGATAATAGACTAGGCTGATATTTATGGTAGCATCCTCCCATCCATCAAGCGTAATTGCACAACGTTGATCATATGAAAGCCGAGTGTTATCGATCATTGGAAAATCAAAGAAGCCAACCCAGAAACTGGCAGTGACCGATTCTTCAATATCTTCTAAATCATGGCTTTCATATTTTCTCACCTCCAAATTAACCCTCACTTCTTTTGTATCAGGATTAATATCTGTTACTTCAATCGTAAAATTTCTATTAACGTCATCTAATGATAGATCCTCCTGGATAAATGGTTCAAGATTTCGAGTGTTTGGATCCATCGTGTCGGAGAGAAATTGCAGGCTTTCGATATCAATTGTCCTGGAGATCTTTTTCCCAGCGCCTTCCAAAATCAACATCTGTTTGCTTGTGATTTCTCTTGCCACTTTATCCAGCCTCGTAAGGTATTCTTGATTTTGGCCTAATTCCTTTCGCAAATCCAAAAAAAGGGGCTTAAGATTTAGAGATTCATGAAAATTGTAAACAAGGAGTTCAAGATTCAACAGCCTTTTATTGGGTGAATCCAGTGTGCTCGATCCAGGTTTAAGAAAGTCATCAATGATGCGGCTAAACATGTCCTTTCTGAGAGAACTCTCGGAATCCTCTCTTTTGCTCATTAATTCAGAATAGAGCAAGGCCCGCATCTCAATTTGTTTCATCCGTTCGAGGGTTCTTGACCCGAAGAATCCAACAAGTGCTACGGTCACCGCAGCAAAAAAACCACCCACAGGTTTCAGAATAATATCTGCCTTATTCCATCTGTCTCTTGACTTCGTTTGCATGCTATTCCCTCCTTAGATAATATGCCCCTTGTCGATCCCTTTCCAAAACGAAATTGTATTCCACTGAATTTTTATACGACTGTATCTCAAACTCCGGGGATTGATTATGATAATTCTCGAGTATGAATCTGCATCGTCCAGTCTGCCTAATGGTCAAACGATAGGAACCAAACCTGTCAGTCTTTGTGGTATACACCTTGTTGCCTTCGGGAATAACCTTAATCAGGACCCCTTCTTCGATTGGTCTTCCACCAACCTTGATGGTTCCGCGAACTGAACCTGCTAAGAGAAGGGAGGGGTAAAGCAAAAAAATTGCAGTTATTGCGATTATCCTTTTCATTGCATATTCTCCTGAAGTTCACTGAGTTGAAATAGGTTAGTTTAAATATTCAACAAGTTAGTCAAATCCATCGATACTCTTTTTCATGCAAATTAAAAGGCTGCATGAATGGCCAAGTCAGGCATCTTGGTATAGATTTTATCTCGTTATTCTATTCACCTCGTTTGTATATGATGTCCTATGAGAATTAACATCACAAAATGCTATAGCCTCATGAAAAGCAGCAGGTTATTTATGAAGATAGGATTCTTGCCTTCACGCATAATTAGGCCCACATAGGAATGACGTTACCGCCGGCGGAATTGTTGCTTTCCGCAAGCCGTTCCGCATAGGCATTGGACATCGCCCTGAATATATTTTCGTCAATGGCACCGATGAGATGAAAGAGGCTCCCGAACGCGCCGAGATTTAATGTATGGCCTGCCTCATGATTCATATGCCAGTTGCTCGATGCCTTATCCACAAAGGAAAAGTTGCCCATATTGAATGCCGTGTCGAGGGGATTCAGGTTTCCGACGAGCCCACCCTTCATAAAGAAGGTTCCTGTCTTCCAATCAGCCTTTAAGCCCTTTATTTTCAAATATTCAACGCTGAAGCCGGTAATCAAGGCAAGTATCAGGTTGATGACATAGAAGAGTAAGCCAATCGCAATAATTAACCAGGACATGGGGAGTATCCATATGAGCCAGCCAAAGAAGCCTTGAAAGACTTCGCCTTGAGAAAGAAAGGAAAAGACAGTGAGGGCATTCCATACCCCAAAGGCACTGCCGATTGATATCGCTGCCGGCAATTCCATGAACAAATTGCACAGAGTAAAGGCCACGATGACGTTCAAAGCCGCATTCATGCCGATCAGCCAACCCCGCATCATTTCGCCGAAACGGTTCATCGCGGTGAATCGGGCAATAATATAGAATATGATTGACTCAGCAACAACAATACCCAACAGCCAGTAACTGATGCCAACCCCGAAATAGGCCCCGACGTTCGCTCCTGCGCCCAATAATAGTCCTAGAAAGGCCATACCTGTACTCATAATGTTCCTCCTCTTCAAGTCGTGTTCTTGGTTTTTGGCCACAAGATGGTTTGAGCATTCAAGCTTAAACCAGACAGATCGGTTCACTTTTTGGATCAATCCGCGATTATATGTGAAGTCCCAGATTATGCATGAGATAATGTGAACGGATAAGATACGTTCGGAACAGAGACTAAACCACTCTCCATCATTCGCAGGCAAGATCTATGTCGCTATATGCGTGCTATAAGCCAGAATACGAGTCCCCCGAGGCCACCCGAGCCGATCGTTATAAAAAATAACCACCACGGCATAAAGAAAAGAACCCTTATATCACCTTTAAGCTTCCCCTCGGAAACAGCGGCTTTGCCTCCAATGGAGATGACGATCCTCCATCGAGTTGCCAAGCCAACTATTGTAAAGACCAGAAAGCCAAAACATCCTCCGAAGATAAAGGATGCATATCCGGGAGCAAGGGCATTCTGACCTGTTTGGACGCTTGTAATGATACCTCCAACGACGGCTGCTACAAGGACAAGGACATAAACAAAGACTGACCAACCCCAGTTCAATTTTATGGGTTGCGTTTGAGACATTTCCCTACCTCCTCTCTCAAACATGACACTGAGTGAACTGCTATAGAAAAGAACCTATTATGAAATACTTCGTGAAGAGGTCGAGCCGTCAATTGTGTGTGGAGGGGGGGCAGAAAATTCCTCTGAGAGGTCTAGATTTGAAGTGGCATATAATCTCAAAAATAAGATACTCCAGATACTAAACATTGTCAATTCAGATATCGATTGACTGGAGGTGAATTAAACGATATGTTTTAAACAAAATCAAAACTCAGGGTATAACGATTCCCAGGCATCTTTTAGGGGAGGGTTGAAAATGGGTATTCTCATTGGGGTATTACTTATCGTAGGGGTGATAGGACTGATTGGCATTGACATATGGCTCGTCTCCGATAAGGTTACAGGAAACACCTTCAGCGAAATGCTGCGTGAAGGAGCAAAACTGACAACGTTTTTCCCCTTCAGCGTGGCGATATTAATTGGTCGTTGGTTCCATCCGGTGGACAATCTTAAACCTTTATTAGGTCTCTACTCCATTCCGGTATTGATGATTATCTCTTATACCATCGTTGTCTTAGGTGATATTCTGAAGAAAAAGGGACACCCGATCCCTTCATGGATCGTGGTTATCGTCGGCATCATTGTCGGAGCTCTATGCGTTCCGGTTACCTTTTCATTGTAATGAGCAATCCATTATCGATTCAAAAAAAGGGGTGAAAGAATGAGTAAACGCATTGTTGCTCTGATCGGTTTGAGCCTGGGGCCTTTGGTTCTTATCCTATTGGATGTCATTTTCGCCAAGAATATCGAGCCCGGTGGTTTTGTTTACCAATTAAAAATTGCAGGACGCTTTTGCACCTTCATATCCTGGCCTGCAGGGGTTTTGATGGGACATTGGTATCATCCGGTGGATAATCTGAGGGCGATAATCAAAACGCCGTGGAATTATATTACCCTGGGGATTATCTCTATCGTCATATTCACGTTGGGTGCCGTGCTCCTCTATGGGTTCGATATATCGTATCCGCAATGGATTACCGTGCTGGTTAGCCTTGTTGCTGGCTCTCTGCTCTGGCCGGTGTGATCAAGGGCCTGACCAGTGCGACACATAAGGCCTTTTCTTCCTTCTCACCGCTCATGGGGAAAAGGGTAAGGTATTCGAGGCCCTGACCTTTGCTGAGATACTTCAGCAAACGCGATCCTGGTGAATAAGAGTCTGAAAAAATGGTCAAGGAGTCTTCTCCCTGGAACTGACGCTATGGGAGCCCAAATAACTTTCTTATACTAATCAAAATCGGCAGTGCCTTTGATGCAAGCGGTACAATTTTATTGGCAAAGTCGGTTGCCTTTTCCCCAATTTTTTGTAGTCTTTCCATGAGCTTCCCTGCTTTATCCAAATATCCTTCAATCGTTTGCGCCTTTTTATGAGGTACCTCCTGTCTCGGAGGTATGGCATCAGCCTCTTCTTTTACTGATTTCAACTCATCCATCCTCCGTGTCATCTCATCGAGAATCTCCTTCCTTTGATTTTCAGCAAGCCCTTCTATTGTTTCAATGTGCGATTGCATGTGTTTCATTATTGTACTGAGTTCATGTATATTTGAAACAAATGCATCTTTGTCTTCTTCTCTCTTAAATCCATATTGTATGGTGGTACTTTTGTCAGTGATGGTGATTTTATCACCTGAGACAATGTCTCCTCCCACACTGAAATTGCCTCCAATGTTGCCGATATGTAAGTTGTTTTTTTTGCCCATCTTCTCATTCTCCCTTCCCTTATATAATACCGTATTTCTTCTTCTCATTCTTAGTTAACATACGAACGTTTCCTCGAATCCTTTTGTGGTTAATATATTTCAATACTTCATGATAATCACCCGGCCATGTCCTAACCGTCTCATCTTTTGAGGCAGTGACGATCAGCGTCCCGTCCGGTGAAAATACGGCGGCATCGAGTCCGTCTTTATGCCCCTTAAGTACATAAAGCAACTGACCTGAGTCGGCAGCCCAGATACATGCAGTCTTATCCTCCGATGCAGTGATCACCCGTTTCCCGTCCGGAGAGAAAACGGCACTATTGACGATGTTTGTATGTTCACTCAGAACATGAATGAGCCGCCCTGAGGCGACATCCCAGATGCGTGCTGTTTTGTCCCAGGATGCGGTGACGACACGCTTTCCGTTCATCGAAAACACGGCGCTCATAACTAAATCCATGTGCCCTTTCAAGACATGAATTTCCCGGCCGGTTGTTGCATCCCAAATATGGCTGTTCATCTCTTCTTCGGATAAGGTGAGGATGTGTTTCCCGTCGCGTGAAAACATCACGCTGCTGACAAGGCCCTCGTGTCCATCAAGGATATAAAGTCCCTGATACGTACAAGCATCCCAAATCCGAACCCTTTTATAGGATGCCGTTGCCATAAGCTTCCCGTCAGGAGAAAAGACAACCCTCCTGACAGGCCCTTCGTGCTCATCAAGGATGCATCGTTCCAAACCTGTATCAACATCCCAAATACGTGCTGTTTTATCCTTGGATGCAGTGATGATATGCCTTCCGTCAGGAGAAAAGGCGGCATCCAAGAGCGAATCCTTGTGCCCCTCGAAGACGTGAATTTTTTTACCGGTTGCGACATGCCAGAGTTGGGCAGTTTTGTCATGGGATGCGGTAACCACATAATCTCCGTCGGGTGAAAAGGCGGCAATGACAACTGAGCCACTGTGCCCTTTCAAAACATGACATGGAAGACCGGTGGCCACATCCCAAATCCGGGCACTTTCATCATACGATGCAGTAACAATCCGTTTCCCATCCGGCGAAAACGTGTCTGCCGACAATGTATCCGCCCGCTCCTTCAGGATATGAATGTATTGTCCTGCAGCGGTACACCAAATTCGAGCAGTATTATCCTTCGATGCAGTAGCTACCCACTTCCCGTCAGGAGAATAGTCAGTACTCGTGACAGGGGCTGTGTGGCCTATCAAGATATGGCATTCCTGACCGGTCATGGCATCCCAAATCCTTCCGGTATTATCCGCGGATACCGTGATGACCTGCCTCCCGTCTGGCGAAAAAGCGGCCTGATTCACGGGATCCGTGTGTCCATTCAGCACATGAATTTGCTGACCAGTGGCAATATCCCATATCCGGGCGGTGTTATCCTTCGACGCAGTGATGACCTGCTTTCCATCCGGAGAAAACACCGCCTGCACTATCGGGGCTGTATGTCTTTTCAAGATATGGATTTGCCGGCCGGCGGAAACATCCCAAACCCGAGCGGTGTTATCATGAGATCCAGTGGCGACGTACCTTCCATCCGGAGAAAAGGAAGCGGTCGTGACGGAGGCTGTATGCCCCTGCAAAACGTGAACCTGTTTGCCTGTAGCTACGTCCCAAATGCGCGCAGTAGTGTCTCCTGACGTGGTTATGACCGCTTCCCCGTCAGGTGAAAATTCGGCACTTGAGAGGGAATCCGTATGCCCTCTCAGCACATGGACCTGCCCCCCCCTGGCAAGGTCCCAAATACGTGCCGTCTTGTCCCATGATGCAGTTGCTACCCACACTCCGTCCGGCGAAAACTTTGCGCTGCTTACAAAATCAGTGTGTCCTTCAAGAATGTGGAGTTGCCGCCCCGTGGCTGCATCCCAAATCCTGGCGGTCTTATCAAGGGATGAGGTAACAATATATGTTCCGTCATGTGAAAACGCCGCCATGATAATTGAGGCCGTATGCCCTTGTAAAACATGAAGTTGATGGCCAGTAATGGCATTCCAAATCCGAGCGGTTTTATCGTGAGAACCGGTTGCAATACGTTTTCCATTTGGAGAAAAAACGACGATAGTAACCTCAGCAGTATGACCCTCCGCCGTATTGTGCAGGGGATATTCAAGCGGGGGCACGATAGCCTTTTGTGCGCTGAAGGTCGGCCAGATACTTATGGCAGCCTCAGCCAAACGAAAACTAAGGCTCGGATCCGTTTTCAGTGTCTGTGAGGCAAGTGCTGCCAACTTGCGGGAATCCGATATCTTTTGCTTTTGGAAGTATTTATATCCGAACACACACGCAGCCAAGAGAAAGAGAAAAAATGGTACGCAAATCTGGAGGATGTGTCTTCTATATGCCCTTTGACTATCCTCAAGGAGTTTTTTATCTTCATCTCCGAGCGTGATTATCCACTTTTGGATTATACGCACTTGTCTCTTATTCAAGAGGCTTCCGGAGCTTTTCCATTCGGCTATTCCACGTTTCAGCGTCTCTTGTGCCCTCTTTCGATTCATTTCCCGTTCATCGAGCCATTCCTGGATCTTTTTGACCATGAAATCGTGCGAGAGGGAATAGCTTGCATCCTCTCCTTCCCCTCGCATTTCTATCACACGTGCATCCTCTAACCGTATAATCAAGTCTTTGATAAGTGGTGAATCTTTGATATCAGGCAAACCATCCTGAATTTCTCTCAACGAGACAAATTTTCGGGTTCCCGTGGTCTCAATCATCAGCTTCAGCATGGAACGGACGATATTGGTTTTTTTGGGATCCTGGACTATCTCTTCGACGCAATGGTCCAAATAATCCTGCAAGATACCTTGGGCGCCTCCCAGTTCCTCGTAGAGATCACGATCAATTTCCACCACTCGACATGTCTTTAACCTTTTTTTGGCCGCAAAAAAGAGACGATTACAGACAATTTGCAGGTGAGGGGGCTCGACCTGTTCAGTCCCTGCGCCACCTCCCATGAGACCAGGGATGAGTATTTCATTGACAAATCTGATGTTATAGCCGATATTGTATATATATCTCAAAGGTTCGACTATGGCATCCCGGGCCTCTTCTCTATTCAAAGGGTGAAGGTGGTAACGGGCACATTCGTTTAAAAACATGGGAATTACTGCCTCGAATTCCCTTACAAACTGGCCAAAAAAATCCTGGCGAATCGAAAACACAAAATTCATCTCTTCAGCGCTCAGATCGCTATCCATGCATGCCTTAAATTCTTTGATAAATAGGTCTCTATGATCGACGTTCACATTTGTGAAAAATCTCTCAAACTGGTCCAGCACCAGCACGAGTCGACTTTTTTGCCGGTGACTGATCGCCCAGAGGATCTGCAGGAGAGAAAGTAGATCCGTCCCTTCCAGTTTAAATTCTTTGTGCCGTGCGAAATACTCGCGTAATTGCCGCATAGGATCGGCATAATCGCGAAACCTTACGAAAAAATAGCCATTTTCAGCCAAATGTGGGATGAGTCCTGCATTGATCAGAGAGGTCTTGCCGGCACCAGATTGGCCATTAATAATCAATGTCTTATGGCGCGGGATGTGCCCTGCAAGTTCTTCAATGACTCCTGTGCGACCAAAAAAAATAAATCGATCCGAGATATCATAAGAGGCCAAAAACTTATACGGCGCTGTAATGATCTTCTGTGCAGCCTGGTGGATGATATTGTGAATGACGACCTTGTTCCCCGCAACAATATCCCCGCTGACCTTAAAATCCCTGCCTACATCGCCGATCTGAAGGCCCTTGCCGGTATGCTCTTTGGACATTGCCTGGATCATCTCGCTTAATTGGTGTGCTCTGAAAATAGAATAATATTTATTCTTTGTAGCGCCACAAGGTGGCATGATTATTTATCTTGAAGCGTCTGAGATTGCACTCATCAAGAAACAGCCGATTCCTTCTGTAAAGAGATCACCTCTTTGAAGGCCAAAACCTCCGGGCGGTGCCGGAGGGGTGTCATTGTAAGGGTCATGCTCATTTCTGGAAAGGGATGAGGATCCTGTATTTTGAGACATCGTACTCTCTGTTAGAGGAACAGAACCCAGGTATTTTGGATTCATCTCATTTTCCTGGGCCAAATACGGAAAGCGAAGATACACATTTTCACACACCACCCTCACCCAATAGCCATTGCTCGATCTCAAGTAGGGATCCGAAATCCTTTCGTATCGTTGATTTATGTAGGTGCTGTTCGGATCGGGATCATAGTAAGCATATGTTCCGTTTTGCCATTTCCATAGCAACAACTCATAGATATAACGGCCTCTATTTTCAATGGCGAGTTCAATGATGGGGGTGGGGCCATAAACAAGGCTGCCGTTTTGATCGTATTCCAGAATCTCTAAATTATCCCAGCGATAAAGGGCTCTATTTGGACAGGCGATCATATTCCAGCCGTCTCCGGTATTTGAATCATAAAGCAGCTCCACATCAAAATCATCCTCCAAGCTCACCGGCTCACCATTAAAGGCAATATTGAGCCCACTTCTTGCAAAACACCAGTATGCCCTTCCAGGCTCCACAATCAATTCTCCGCCGTATTCTATATATGCACTGCGCATAGGATCATATGTGCCTATCTTGAAGAGTTTTTTATAGCTATACATTTTACTTACGATATTTCCAAACACACTTATCGCACTGGGATCATAAGGCCACAATACGAACGATATCATTCTCATGATGCCAGGTTCAACCAATAAAACCATCTCCTCAAAATCATCATCCCTATTGACTACGGATACGTCATGAGGATCGAGACCGAAATAGCGGGGGTCGTTTGTTGAGGAAGAAGGCCCGAGAAAAATTGTAAAATCCTGATTGCCGTCTTGTATAACATCGTCAATGCCGGTAACGATCGCGAATTGATCGATATACCAATTGTTTGCGTCAAATATAAGTGATTGGGGGGCAACCGCGCCCTCCATCGGATCAGAGGTGGATAGGTCGATTTCCACATAACCAACAGGCTGGCTGGTCAATCGTACACTGAAGACAGCCGTGCCTCCGGCCTCCGTCGTGAAGAGCCCGCTCTCGGGCGCGATATGGAATCCCGCCTCGTCATCATCCCTGTTGGTCAGCCATTTGATCAACCATATTTCGTTGGGATCGAGAATACCATAACCTTGGTCATAACTGTTGTAAATACTAAGGGTTATAGCATAGTCTTGATCCCCGTCTGCGATATCATCATTCATCCCAGTAACTCGCACGAGATGCTCAACATTCCAATAGTCTTCATCGAATTGGATAAATTGGGCATCGACCACACCTTCAGTTGAATCGGAGCTATAGATTCCGATTTCAACAGTTCCCACAGGCTGGCTGGTCAGCCTGATGGTAAAGGCGGCGGTTCCCCCGTTTTCGGTGGTCAATAGACCGCCCGGCGGGGCTACCATGAATCCGGGGTCATTATCATAGTTCGTTGCGGTTACATTGTCGGGATCAAGATCAAAAAGGGGATCGTCGGTAGAGAGCAATGCTAAAACAATCGAATAATCCTGCTCACCATCGGCAATCTCGTCATTTATCCCTATAACCGTAACATATTGATCAATATTCCAATCAGCGGCAGTGAAGGTAATCACATTGGGGTCGACCGATCCCTCAGTCTCATCGGTGCTATAGATCTCTATTTCAACATAGGCACCATACTCACCATACCCAGTATGCTCACCATACCAATCATATCCATAATACCCGAAAGAAAACGCAGGACTTCTCGTCAACCTAACTGTGAGTATCGCCTTGTCACCATCCTCGTTCGTAATGAGGCCTCCGGTGGGTCTAATAATTAACCCGGCATCGTTATCAATATTGGTGACCGGAACCTCATAGGTAAGCGAATGGTAATTAGGATCCGACGAAATGGTTTGAAGATTAATATTAAAAGACTGATCACCATCCTCAATATCATCATCCACGCCGATGACCGTGACGGTTTGATCCGTATCCCAATTACTTGTTGTAAACATTAAACTATAAGGTGAAGGATACCCTTCATTCGCATTTGAGCTATACAATACGACCGTTACCGAACAATCAAAGGGACATTCAGGCTCACTGGTAAGGCTTACATCAAATGTTGCGATGTCCCCCTTTTCTGAGGTGTATAAGTCCATCATCGGAGTGATGTTTAATCCTCCCGCATAGAGATTTCCCCAGAGACTTCCTCCCATAATCAATACAATGGACGCTATGACGATCACCTTTTTCATTATCCTAACAATCTGGTTTTTATCTATTAATCAAATTGTCCTATCGAAGGCGGTTGAGGGAAGTTGGGAACATTTCCCCTTATCTTATCCTCACATATTTCATTAAAAATCCTATCCTTCAATTCTGATGGTTCCTCTATGAGCCCACTAGATTCATGGAACTCAAATTCTCCCGGTTCCTTTCTCATTTCAGGCAATAAAAGTGCCCCTTCTGATACAACGATACCTTCATATTGTTTGGTATCCTTTCGCACCCTTCTCCTCACACTTAATTCTTCAGCAAATTCAAACTCCTTCAGCATCTGTTCTATTTCTTCCTGAGATACCGTTTCGGCTTCAGCAGGAAGCCTCCCGTGCTCAATCATGGTCCGCTCAAAGTCAGAAAGCAACGCTGGCTCCATTTCAAGGTCCGCCAGGCCTATTATCTTCAACAAGGTATCTTCGAGGGCCGTTACCCTGGTGAATGCATCATCTACCTCAACAACAAAATCAGAACCAATCCCGACAACAATGGCGGTGCTGGTTTTCACAATAACATCTGAAAATGCAAAATCTTCGAGCTTGCAGACCATAAAGCGAGCCTTCCCCGAACGCATGTTGATGAAAAGAGAGCGTGTTTCAGCCGCACGATCAAGGATATTTCGCGTTATCTCTAATTCGGTCATGGATGCCAGTGTCACCAGGCTCCCATCGATGAAGCTAAATCTCATTCGACCGTTTTCTTGTGTGGAAATGATATCACTGTTAAAGAGTGAAAGATCCCTCCTGGCCCAGCAGCTATGTGCTATTTTGGGGCGAATTATCACGACCTTCCCACACACTATGCAGACCTCTCCACATGAAATCCCGTAGCTCGGTGTGCATATTTCTTCAATCTGAAGATACCAACCAGGAGTGGTTTCGGAAGATACGTTACCCTTCATGACGAGAGTACCTATCAATAGAGCAATATACATCGCATTCAATGCGACAAGGAATTCCTTCTTACCTATTCTCATGATTGGTTTTCCTTTTTATTTCAGCCATCGGTTTGATCAGTGACAGACCGTTTGCCCATCAAGAAGGGGTTTAATACCGCGCAGTCAGCGAGAGACCTGTGACATTCCTTGTATATTCATACTCGTTTATAGTGGAATCATTTTGGGTGTAACTAAATTCAGCAGTGATTTCGGTCCATGGCGAGAAAATTTTACGAGAAAGTGACACTGCGCAGTAGTATTTGGCATCCTCCCGTATGATCCCAAAATAGGAATCAATATGCTTATATTTCTTATCGTGGTATCTTCCCTCCAAACCAAACCTCAGCTCCCATGGGATCTTTAGGGAAATGTTCAATTTTGTTTTTATACGGTCGTAATCATAATCAGGATGGGTTGCAGCATCATCCCCATAACCAAGTCCACCCCCCCAATATCCCCTGTCATTATTAATAAGATAATACGTCTCTAACAGGATCTCATTGCTGTGTCCGTCCCTCCCATTATCTTGAAAGTAATTATTTTTTTTGTAATTATATGTAAATCGTGTCATAACCCTTTCATTGATTCTCTTTACAATCATGGACTCCACCCCATGACACATCAGATAGCTGTCAGAGTCCAACCAATAATAAGAGGGAAGATAGCTCAATTTTATTGTGTATGAATGTAACCGATGGGTAGAGTAGAGATTTCCAATGCTTCCTGTTAAATCATACTCTTCGGCATTATTGTCTACTGTTTGATAGTGATTGTATCCAATCCCTGCCTTGAGATCTTGTTTTTGAAACAGATCGAATGTACTTGAAAAATACAAATAGCTGTCCTCTTCTCTATGAATATCAAGATCATCTGCCTCATATCGAATATGGTCATCAGCCTGATAACTTATCTTTAAATAAATGCTGTAAGGCCTAAGAGCCCTATCTTGCCCTTTGATTCCATTAATCCATCCTATGGCATTTTCTTTGAGCACACCCTGTTCGGCATGGTTCCTTACATATTCAAGCTTCTCAAGGGCCTCTGTGGTTTTGCCAATTTTGAGAAAACAAATTCCTATGTGATAATAGCTATTTGCTTTAATGCTTGGATTTTCTTGGGCCGCATGGAGGAGATATGTGGCTGCCTCTTTGTAGCGTTTTTGTTTATATAAACTCATCCCTACATAGTAGGCAGCAAGTGTATTTGATGGATCTTCATTGATAATATCCGTAAAAAGATCGGCAGCCTTTACATAACGAGCCAGCTTGAAATACACTAATGCAAAATCATATCCTAAGCCAGATATTTTCGGATTCATCATCCATGCCTGTGCCAAAAAAATTTCTGCTTCCTTGTATCGCCCCATTTCTGAATATGTCTTTCCTAAATAATGATAATAAAAAGGATTCTGTGGATCTAACGCTATTGCTTTTTTTAAATTGCCTTCAGCTTCTTCATAGCGGCCATCCTCATAGGCAAAGACACCAAGACTATAAAATGAACGCCCCCTGCCTTCAGACCGAGCAAATTGTGATGATGTGCCTGTTTTCGAATGTAATGGCCCCTGAGTATTTCTTGTCTTTTCTCCTGCATCGGCAAGGGATACACCCAAGATCAAAAAAGTTATCAATAGCATATCCATAATCTTGTGCATTCTTCAGCACCCGCTGCAATGTCTATTATTTTCTTTTAATAAACAGACAATATTTGATGGTGTAAAAAATCATGTTAGATCAATTAAGAAGTCATCTTATTTAAAACATCAGCATCTTAGTTCTTATATCTTTGAGATGATTTATAATAATATGACTTTTAATAACCGATGATAGGATAAATAGTTTCACTATCTTCTTTATCAAAATAAGATATGATAGTCATTGGAGCGTAGGTCATATGAAAGCACACAGAATTCTAAGGATCGCTTTAGATGGGATTCAGGGATTGCACGTATCATGTCAGGGTATTACAGAGACCATGTTAAAGTAGGATCTGTTCTATAAGTTTCCACCATGCCGCAGCACTATAGCAGAAAAACTCTTATCTCATGCCTATTTTAGTTTACTTCTCTTATAGTATCGATCATAAGAATTCTAATGTCTTTATTGAAAAGTTCATAGCTTCGCCCCCTCGATTACAAAGATCCTTTCATGCACATTTTTTATTCATTGTTATTTAATTACAATACAGAGCAAAAGAGATACCAAAACAAAAACTGATTGAATATATTAGCTTAACACAAGGCTCAGCCCTTGAATGAATCAATGTTGAAATTAATTTAGACGGTTTTTGTTAGAAAAATAATAACAAATTTTTATCATTTCTCATGTTATCAGATAGATATTTCCCTATATCGTTTTGTTAGATGAATTCTAACGTTTTATTTTGACTAACATCTTATAACTAGAAGGAGAAAATACAGAAAAAATATATTACGATTGATATTTGTTTGAGGTGTATGATTGGTTAAAATACATGAGGATTTAGTCTGATCGGAGGATCTTGCAGCAGTATGGATGGAAGAACGTATTCCCGTACGCCAAAAGTCCATGCAAGGGCAAGGAATAAGAGTCAGTTTTCAGAGAGCGTTTCAGAGATGGTGCATAAACAGCCTGGCAGCAGTATTCATTCGGATCGGGACAGCCGGTCCACCTGCCTGAGGATGGTGGGAATGCGGGAGCCCCCGTGCATTTTCAGGATGCACCGGGCCGCAGTATCCGGATCGATGCCTGCTGCAGTGACATAGAGGGGGCGCCTGCTCGCGCCCCTGAACACCTCCCGCGCGATCCCTGCGGCCCTGAACCTGCTCTTCGCCACACCGATCACCGGCACCGAACATCCCAGGGCCTCGAAGAGATGAGCGCCCAGCCCGGGAGCGTCCCATTTATCCAACCACACATACCCGTCGATCACAACACATTCCAGGGGCTCGGTCACCATCCGCAGGACGGCAAGGAGACAGGGAAGCTCGCGCAGGTAAAACCTGCCCGGCTCATACTGGCTGACACCACGGACATGTTCGATACGATGCCTTACGCCCGCGGCATCGAGCCAGTCTCTGAACAGGATGCACGCGGCAACCGCATCGTTGCCCCTGTAGTGGACATCAGTACATGCGATCATGGTTTCGCTGGTCCTTGGTAATGATAAACCTCCCTTCCAGATTAACGATTTACACTCCCCCAAGTTAACAATACACCCCTCCCGGATTTAAGGATATTCACCCCCGAATCACTGGTATAAAACCCTTCATGGATTAATGATATTGATCACTTTTGGATTCATGATATTCACTCCCCGGAACGCAGACAGGGTATCACAAGAAGGGCCTTATTATTTTAACGAGAAATGCTCAAGAGAAGTACACCTCAGGGATTACCCTATATTATCATGTACATCCGATTCCCTGCAACACGTTTCCCCTCTTTATGGCAATTCTAATTTTCAACGCTTAGTCAATGATCATGGGCAGGCATAGTTATTACGCTGAATGGTCAGGCTTTTTAAATGCTCTAAGCTCGCTCCGTAAACATGTCTGCTCACGACTATGCAGCGTCACAATGAGAATTGCCGCCCACTACACTTTTCCCGGGAACTTTTCTATAATACCCACTTATCAATGGAACGGATTGTGGTTCCACGGGATATATATCCCTCAATCAAGGCAGAACAGCGATCGACAGCACATGTATGATCATCCGGCAATCGACATATGACGTAAGGGGCGCTTTTTTCTATGGCATCCATCTATAAGGCGGTGTTGTTCGACATGGACGGGGTGCTGGTCGATTCCATGCCCTACCACTACCGTGCCTGGCGGGAGGTGTTTCGATCCCTGGGCATCAGTCTCGATAAGATGGAGATATACAAGCGGGAAGGCGAACAGGGGATACGGAGCATCGCCGCCATCCTTGCCGAGCACGGAATACAACTCAGCCCTGAGCAGATGGATCAACTCCTGCAAAAAAAGGAGGCCATATTCAAGGGAATGGCGGCCCACCGCCTTTTTCCGGGTGTCGAATCCCTGGTCCGCGAACTCAGGGGTGAGGGGTATCTCATCGGCCTGGTGACCGGCACTTCGAGGGGGGAAATCGATTACGTGCTCCCGGGAAATCTTATCCACTCCTTCGACGTGGTGGTGACCGGTGACAGCGTGGAACACGGTAAACCCGCCCCCGATCCCTACCTGAAGGCGATCGAGGGCCTGCATATCGACCCGTCGGATGCGTTAGTCATCGAAAACGCCCCGTACGGGATACAATCCGCCAAGAAGGCGGGGATATTCTGCATTGCCCTCACTACCTCGCTTCCCCGGAAATACCTCCGGGATGCGGATATGGTGTGCGACTCGCTTGAAGAGGTGCGGGGATTACTGCGTGGAAAGGGTCTGGGCCTGAAGGTCGCGGAGTGACTCGGATGGCCTGTACCCGATCTTCCTTGCCTTCTTCATGTTGGTGACGAAGAGGGATTGCTGATCATCCAGGAAATAGCAGGCGGCAAGCTCCGCGTATATTTGCGGGTTGTTCCCATTGAGTTCCCGTGCCCTGTTCAGGATCTCGATCGCCTTGTCGATACTCCCCACCTGGCGATACCGTACCCCGAGTTCGAGAAGCACATCGGGGGTTGCCTCCTGTGCCTGCAATGTCTTCTCAAGGCCGGCGATTTCAGACTCGAGTTGCTCCTTGGTTACCTGAGGCGGACCCGGGGCGGAGCCGGGGAGGCAAACGAGTGTTCCCTTCGCCTTCTTCATATATTCAGCCCGGATCTGGTTATACAGCATCCCGTTGATAAGCCTGCCCCGTGATTCCGCGAGATTAGCGTAGTACATGGCATCCTCGACATTGCCGACCAGGTAGCTGTCCATGGCGAGGTTCTCGAACACCAGAGCGGTGTTCGGATCGATATCGAGCACCTTCTTGTATGCCTCGATGGCATCACTGAACCGCTGCTGCTGGTCGTATATGATGCCGATGTTGTAATAGGCCTGGGCGAAATCAGGTTTCTCCTCAACGGCCTTCCCAAAGGACTCCAAGGCCTGTGCGTAATCCCCCCGATCAAAGGATGCAATACCGGACTCGAAATGCCCGATTGCCTGCTCCGAGGCCCGGCCTGCCGCAGGGAAAAATGCAAAGGAGGAGAGTGCGAGTATTGCAATGAATCTCTTTGTATCCCTTATGCCCATCATAGGCCCCCTGTGGCGATGTATCAAAGGCATGTGCATAACCCTCTGAGTTAGAATGAGTATATCCCAATGACATCAATGATGTCAATACACGGAAGCGCTGCACGGAAGCGCTGCCTTCAATGCTGATTTTGACCCTTTAGACCTCGGGCATGGGCAGCCATGTCTGACCATGATGATGCAATGTCAAACACACAATTGCAGACACGCAAGTAAAGCAATTGCGTACTCCCATAGTGTCTGCTATAGTATGTCCGGAATATGGAGGGCCTATGGGAAAGATCTCCCTGGTACTGTCCGGGATCTTCTGCATACTCATTCCCCTTGCCGTTTTTCCACCGCACAGCGCAGCGACCAAAGGAGAGGTCAGAAAGGGGAATATCGTCTATCTCGTCGAGGTGAAGGGAGAAGTAGATCTGGGTCTTGCCCCCTTCATTCGGAGGGTGATGGAAGAGGCGGATGAGGAGGGTGTTGCCGCAGTGATCCTGGAGGTGAACACCTTCGGCGGGAGACTGGACGCCGCGGTGCAGATCAGGGATGCCCTGCTCAACGCGAGGTCACTTACCATCGCCTTCGTGAACGAACGGGCAATCTCGGCTGGTGCGCTGATCTCCCTTTCCTGCACGAGGCTCGTCATGGCGCAGGGGGCCACAATCGGCGCTGCAACGCCGGTGACCATAGGGCCTCTAGACCGGGAGGCCAAGCCCGCGAGTGAAAAGGTAATCTCCTATTTCAGGAAGGAGATGAAGGCAACCGCAGAGAAGACGGGGAGACCATTGCTCATAGCTGAGGCCATGGTGGACCCGGACGTGGTCATCGAGGGACTGAGCGACAAGGGAAAGCTGCTCACCCTCACCACATCCGAGGCAGTGCAGCACAAGGTGGCGGATTACGAGACATCAGGCCGCATCCAAGGGGTTGCCGCATTATTTCACCTCCAGGATGCCGCCATGGTGAAAAAGACACCCAACTGGGCGGAACGTTTCCTTCGTGTCACCAGCAACAGCCTCATAAGCTCGCTCCTTCTCACCATCGGCTTCCTCGGCCTGCTCATAGAGTTCAGGACCCCCACATGGGGAATCGCCGGGACCATCGGGGTGATCTGCCTGATCCTCTTCTTCTGGGGGCACTGGACCCTGCGGTTGGTGGGATGGGAGGAGATCCTGCTGCTCGGGATCGGAATATTCCTGCTCATTCTTGAGGCATATATACCCGGATTCGGCCTTCCGGGGATCCTCGGCATCATCATTATTGCATTTGCATTCACCCTGAGCCTTGTCGGCAGGTATCCCACGGCGAGTGAGATCCTGGGCGCCGTCTCCCATATCGCCCTGGTAATGTGCGCAATCCTTGCCATATTCCTTTTTTCCATGAAATCCCTTGCAAAGACAAGGGTTGCACAGCGTCTCGTGCTCCAGAGCAGGGGCGAAGAGCTGCCCTCCCTGAGACCAGAACAGGGCACAACCGCCCAGTCAGACCGGAATGCGCATCGAAGGGGCGAGGAAGGTCTCCTCGGCCGGGAGGGGGTTGCATTCACCAACCTCAGACCTGCGGGGAAAGGTATCTTCGGAGAGGAGCGTATGAATGTGGTCACCGAGGGGGACTTCATCGAATCAGGATCACCCATCAGGGTGATACGGGTGAAAGGGGCAACCATAGTCGTTCAACGGGTCAAAGGGAAGGGAAGGGAATGATAGACTGGCCGATTCTCATCGCCATCATCATGTTTTTGGGGCTCATACTGCTGCTCCTGGAGATATTCGTTGTCCCCGGGTTCGGTCCGGTGGGTGTCATGGCCATCATATTCCTCGCATTGGGAACCTATCTGTCATGGACCAGATTGAACGCCGCATGGGGGATGGGGGCCTCATTGGCGAGCATCCTGCTCCTCGTCATTTCCCTCGTCATCCTGAAAAAGAGCGGGGCCAGCGACAAATTGGTGCTGAAATGGAGCATCGGTGAAAAAGCGGCGCAGGATCATGCTGAGCCACACGGGAAGGCAGGCAACAGGGAGCCTCCCGACTACCTTATAGCAGTGGGGGAGACAGGTATGACCCTCTCGGACCTGCGACCCTCCGGCATCGGGGAATTCAACGACTGTCGTCTGAACATCATTGCCGATGGCATCTACATCAAACGGAACACCCCGATCAGGATCGTCCGGATCGAAGGAAACAGGATCTTTGTAGAGGAGGAGACCTGAAGGGGGATGGGCGATTTAAATGAAATTTGGATAGATGATTTGGGGGCTCTGTTTTTTTGTGCGAGCCGGTGTTATTGAAATGAAATTTGGGTACGAGGAAACCATATGCCGCTCTTAAATATTTTCCCGATTCTCGTTCTTGGATTTGTTGTTGCCTTTTTTATCCTTTTTCTCTATCTGATCCCGGTCCCCCTGTGGATCGCTGCCTGGTCATCTGGTGCGTACGTTGGCCTCACCAATCTGATCGGAATGCGCCTGCGGCGGGTCCCCCCGTCGGTGGTGGTCAACGCCCGGATAAGCGCGGTAAAGGCTGGGCTGGATATCGCCGTCAATGACCTGGAGGCGCTCTTCCTTGCCGGAGGTCACGTGGGATCAGTGGTCAAGGCGCTCATCTCCGCTGACAAGGCGAGCATCGAGATGAGCTTCGGCACCGCATCGGGCATCGACCTTGCCGGAAGGGACGTGCTCGAGGCGGTGAAAATGAGCGTCATTCCCAAGGTGATCGAGACGCCGGTGGTCGCTGCCGTGGCAAAAGACGGTATCCAGGTGATGGCCAAATCCAGGGTCACCGTTCGGGCAAACATGTCACGTCTTGTGGGGGGTGCAGGGGAGCAGACCATCATCGCCCGGGTCGGCGAGGGCATTGTCACCACCATCGGGTCGGCCAATTCCTACAAGGCCGTTCTGGAAAACCCCGACTCCATCTCCCGGACCGTCCTTGCAAAGGGACTCGACTCAGGGACCGCATTCGAGATCCTCTCCATAGACATCGCGGATGTGGATGTGGGCGAGAATATCGGCGCCCGCCTGCAGACCAAACAGGCGATCGCCGACAAGGAGATCGCCCAGGCCCTTGCGGAGAGCAGGCGCGCGCTTGCGGTTGCCGCTGAGCAGGAGATGAAGGCGAAGGTCCAGGAGATGAAGGCGAAGGTCATCGAGGCGGAGGCCCAGGTGCCCCTCGCCATGGCAGAGGCATTCCGGAAGGGAAACCTGGGGGTAATGGACTACTACCACCTGAAAAACATCGCGGCAGATACGGAGATGCGGGAGTCCATCTCGAAAATGGGGGGAGAAAAACCGCAGCCCCCGCACCCCGCCCCCAAGCATAACGAGGACGAAAAGAAGGGGAATTGACATGGACAAGATTATCATCCTCGTCATCCTCTATCTCATGTTCAAATTCATCTGTCGTTTTCTCACCGAGATGCAGGGCCAGAAAAGGGGTAACACACTGCATCCACTTCCCTCCGGCCTGCCCCGGCCAGGCATCCCCCGCACGCCAGGCGCGGAATCACATGAAATCGCCCCCCCACCGATGCCTGAAGATGTCGAGGGAGAGCGAATCATGGAGGGCCTTTACCCTTCCGATCACAAAAAGACCAGAGAGGATACAACAATGATGGGCCAGGCCGTCCCTTATGAGCACGGGCGGGGTGATCCCCGGAAGGATGAAGAAATAATCCTGCCGCATTTCGGGCTCAAGGATGGTCATGCTGCTCTGCTTCAGGGGATCATCCTTGCGGAGATCCTTGGGCCCCCCGTTTCACGCAGAAGGCGCCTGATGACACCGTATCTGAGGGGGTAACAAAAGAGGGGGCTTTCCTTCATCACCGGGAGTCTCCAACCCCTATTTCCCCTGCGAAGACCAATGTCCGGATCACATGGGAATCGTGGGAATCGAAGATGATCTCAACCCTTATTGCAGGGGTGACATACAGCTCTGTGTTTTGGTAGAACAGTCCCAGCAACTCCGCCTTGGCAAGGAGGATGAGCGAACTGCTGTCCGAGATGAAGGACGCCGGTTTCATCGCCATCCAATATACACTATTTTTATGACAATAAAAATAGTGTGTTTGTTGACAAACATATCTTCATAAGGTATATTTGAAGGGTAAGATAATTATTTTGGCTAAAAGATTGTTCCTCACATCATTGTTTTTCTTCATCAGCGTTTCTTTCATCTTACGCACTCATCATCCGAGTTTTGATGTGCATCCATCTCGTTTCGGCCCATGAGAGCCATGGACAGGCAGGTCGAAATGCAGGTGAGCATTATTTCTCACCTTCCTCGGAGGGGGGAAAAGAAATAAGGTAACAGTCATAATCATAGCCATATACTATGGACTTAACAAAAACCATCCATGAGCATGCATCATCATGGGTGAGCAACGGGGTGATTCGAAATCAGGGCATCTCACTGAGAAAAATACGCTTACGTTCAGATATTACATGGGGTTTCGCTTCAGGCACAGGTTGAAACGGCAATTGCTCCGGGAAGTCATTACGATACGATCGAATCATTCACACAACATTGATATATTCAAAATACCACGGAGCACAGGTTGCTCATGGCCGACCCCCCCGGGCCGTCCCTAAGGTATTCGGAAACACCGTATGCCCCAAGACAACCTGTGTCCCGTGGTAGTTTTTATACCGACACCAGCAACCTTCTCGTATATTCCAAGGTTTCTCCCCTTCGCATTGAGCATTACCCCGCTGCGGAATGCCTCCACGGTATATTTTTTTTCATCTTCCGAAATTCACGCATACGCCGGTATGGACCCCAATGACTCCACGGCCCTGTATTTTTTTGACGGCCATGTGGTAGGATAGAGACGTCCCCCTGCTATAAAGGGGGGAGGCATGGCAGGTGTCACGAGGGATTCATATGCGGGGAAAGGACGGAGAACGTACCAACGGCAGAGGCAACACCCTGGAGAACCCGCGGATAGGCGTGGTAGGTGCGGGAAGCTGGGGAACCACCCTCGCCCACCTGTTGGGCGAAAAGGGATTCCCTGTGGACCTCTGGGTGTACGAACCTGAACTGGCGGACATCATAGACGGTCAAAGAGAAAACACCTATTACCTTCCCGGTTTCAGGCTCCCGGCACATGTATGTCCAAGCAATTCCCTGAGCGACGTGGTAAAGAAAAAATCCCTATTGGTCATGGCGGTGCCTTCTCACGTCTACCGGGATGTCGCACGTGAGGTGATCGAATTTCTGGATAAAGGGGCCACCATCGTCAGCGTCACCAAGGGGATCGAAAACGACACCCTGCTCACCATGTCCGGGATCTGGCGCGACATCCTCCCCTCCTCGCTCCCGATGCAAACGGTGACCCTTGCAGGGCCAAGTTTTGCCAAGGAGGTCATCAGGAGGCTTCCTGCAGCAGTCACCGCAGCATGTTCCCACCTGGACACCGCCCGCATGGTGCAGCGCATTTTCTCTACCGATTATTTCCGGGTATACAGCTCCGTCGATGAAACCGGCGTGGAGCTCGCCGGGGCGCTCAAAAACGTGATCGCCATCGCAGCAGGCATCTCCGACGGGCTGGGCTTCGGGCACAATGCCCGCGCCGCACTCATCACCAGGGGATTGAGCGAGATATCCCGCCTGGGGGTCAGCATGGGCGCGGATCCCCTCACCTTCAGCGGGCTCTCCGGCGTGGGGGACCTGGTCCTGACCTGCACCGGTGACTTGAGCCGCAACCGCACCGTGGGGCTCAGCCTGGGGAAGGGGAAGCGGCTACCGGAGATTCTCGCAGACATGCGCATGGTCGCCGAGGGGATCAAGACCACGAAATCGGCATACCAACTCTCCGGGCGAGAGCAGGTGGACATGCCCATATGCACGCAGGTGTACCAGATTCTCTATGAGGGGAAATCCTGCGATGCCGCGGTCCGGGAATTGATGTCCCGGAGCCTCAAGGACGAGATGCCCATAACCAAACTTCGTTAGGGCGGAGCGAAGCGGAGCCTCTATGCACCCGCTACGGCCACCAAAAGGGCCTTGCGACTTCAAGTACCAAAAACTTCGTCAGGGCGGAGCGAAGCGAAGCCTCTATATGGGGCATCAACCTATCCCACAGCTACCGCTCCCGGGACCGCCCCTTGAGCGCCCGCTCGATCTCCCGTCGCTCCTCCTTCTTCCGCAGGGTTTCTCGCTTGTCGTACTGCCGCTTCCCCTTGGCGAGGCCGATCTCCACCTTGGCCTTTCCTCCCTTGAAGTAGAGACGGGTGGGGATGAGGGTCATCCCCTTTTCGGTCATCTTGCCGAGAAGCCTCTTGATTTCCCCCTTTTTCAGGAGGAGCTTCCGGGGACGCAGGGGATCGTGGTTGAAATGCCCGCCGCAGGGATAGGGGCTGATGTGACAACCGATGAGGTACGCCTCGCCCGATTCTATGCGGGCGTAGCTATCCTTGAGATTGGCGTGCCCCTCCCGGAGCGACTTGACCTCCGTGCCCTGGAGCACGAGTCCCGCCTCGATGGTCTCCAGGATGAAGTAGTCATGAAACGCCTTCTTGTTGGCGACGATCTGCTTTGTCATCCATCCTTCTTCTTTTCCTGGAAAAAGACCCGCTGCGCCTTTCCCGCCTGCCGGGGAAGTGTCCCGGGCTTGAACACGTCCCCCTTGGGGCTGAACCCGAGGGCCTCCTTGAGATGCTTCTCCACGGTGAACCCGGTTACCCCCTCATCCGCCTCCACATTGATCCTCACATCCTTTATACCGTTTATGTCCTCGATGATGATCTGGTAGTGGCTGCGCACCCCGGGGATATCCATGAGTGCCTGCTCTATCTGGCGAGGGAAAAAATTGA
>JBLIRP010000140.1:0-6896 GCA_049472355.1 bacterium
ACGGATATTTTGAGCTATATCAATAGACGTAAGGGGAGTGCATTTTCCCCCTTGAAGAGAAGGTGAAATTCGATATTGCATTCGGATGGATGATTCACGTTGACCGACGGTTGTTCCTTCATTTCTTCATCATGCATGCCAGGGGATAGTGCCAGGGACACAGGGACATCCGGACATTTTGTCTCGGATAGCCCTTGAGTATTTTGACGTTCGATAAAAAATGGTGTAGCATTTTAGTTGTTATTACAATGACTTGTTGAATTTTTCATTGACTTGGGGTCGACATTCTATCCGGCCGGCAACGCCGTAAAGAAAATATGCAAGCATATATTCTTTGCTGCTCCAATAGGAACAGCATCCTTTGAGCGTGTCCGATAAGAAAGCAGCACCATCAATAGATGTGCACGAGGAGACGAAGGATGTCCATCCATAAGGAAGGAGTCAATAGGTGAAACATTTTCGAAAGGAACTCTGGTTTGATGTGCCCAGCCGCAGGGCATTTATCAATATCACCCCGCAGGTGGACAAGGCACTGGCAGAAAGCGGCATCACCGAGGGACTGGTGCTGGTGAATGCGATGCACATCACCGCCTCGGTCTTTATCAACGATGATGAATCCGGCCTACACCAGGATTACGAGCAATGGCTGGAATCCCTCGCCCCTCATGAGCCGGTCAGCCGATACCTCCATAATCGAACGGGGGAGGACAACGCCGATGCCCATCTCAAGCGGCAGGTCATGGGCAGGGAGGTGGTGGTCGCCGTGACCGGCGGAAGGCTTGATTTCGGCCCCTGGGAGCAGATATTCTACGGTGAGTTCGACGGCAGGAGGAGGAAGCGGGTGCTCATCAAGATCATCGGGGAGTAAGTGATGATGGTGCCATGGAAAGGGGAGGGGAGGGAAAGATCTCCCATGTCTTTTGGGAATGAGGAGGGTGGATGCGTGAACACGGTGTCGAGAAGGGGCCTGGCGTGCTGGGTGCTCATGGTGTTGGTGGTAGCCGGGTGCGCAGCCACCCGGGATGTGCTGGTGACCTCGCCCCTCGAGGGGGTGGAGCCGGTTATGCAGGATTATCACTTCTGGACGGGGAAGCTCCCCGCACCGGAGGAGGTCCTGCTGCCCCCGGAGGAGATCGAGGCACGGAACCGGCTCCTTTCGAAGAGGAATGACCTCTACCTGCACGATCCCCTGTCCATGCCCGGCGCCCTGTCGTCGGAGGAGGTGCGGGGGATGCTCGTCATGGGGGAGGAGGCATTGCGTCGTCCCCTGTTCACCCATCTGAATCATCCGATGGATGATGCAACAAAGGAGGCCCTGCACCGGGACCTCAACCTGGATGCCATCCCTCCCTCGGTTGACGTCCAGTTTGCCATGACCCTGCGGGAATGCAGCATCAGGGTGCTCCCCACCAACAGGGTGGCCATGGAGAAGCCCGATGACTATGAATTCGATCAGTTCCAGTATACCCGGATCACTCCCGGAGAGGCGCTCGCGGTCATGCATCACTCCCCGGGCGGGGAGTGGAGCTTCGTGGTGAGCACCTTCTGCCGTGGATGGATCGAGACCCGGCATATCGCCGCGGCGCATGGGCGCGACAGTATTGCCGGTTTCTGCTCTGCGGACCCGTTCGTCATCTATACCGGGGTCGCCGGCCATGTGTACCATGACAGGGAATGCACACGGTTCGCTGCCTCGGTAAGGATGGGAACACGGTTGCCCCTTGTCGAGGAGCGGGAGGGGTACGTGTGCGTGCGTATGCCGATCCGGGATACGGAGGGGTATCTCTCCTTTACCGAGGCATTTCTGCCGCGGGATGCATCGGTGCATATCGGCTATCTTCCCTTTACCCAGCGGAATATCGCCCGGCTGGCATTCGGCTTGATGGGAAGCGGGTACGGATGGGGGGGGATGTTCGAGGGAAGGGATTGCTCCCGGTTTATCCTCGACATCTTCAGATGCGTGGGAATGCTCATGCCGAGGAATTCCGCATCGCAGGCCCAGGCCGGATATGCCTTTCTCGACGTGAGCACATTCCCCACTTCCCGCAAGAAGGAAATGATCGTTGCGCAGGGGGTCCCCTTTGCCACGCTCCTGTATATGCGCGGCCACATCATGCTCTACATCGGGGAACAGGGGAAGAGGCCCTATGCCATCCACAGCCTGTGGGCATACCGGGAGAACGTCCTGTTCAAGGACCGGCTGAGAAAGGTGTCCCGGGTGGTTGTCTCGGACCTTCACCTGGGTGAGGGCTCGCAAAAGGGCTCCCTCATCGAGCGGTTCTCCGGCATGGTGTTTCTTGCACCGCGGTGATCGAGCCAACCCATGCTTATTCCGTGCCCTCTTTTCAACACGTGCCATAGGTGCCATTATCCTGGTGACCCCGGCTTAGGAGAGCGTCAGGGGGAGCATCCCGATCCCATGGTCAAATATCACAGGGGAAGACGATTATGCTGAGCTTGTGCTATTGAATAGTTCATGGTAATCTTTATTTGCCGTGGCTGGGAAGTCAAATGGTAATGGAGAATCAAATGCCTAATCGTTCAGAAGATTGGTTCGCTCAAGCGGAAAGGGACCTGGAACAGGCAAGGGCCTCGCAAAAAGAAGGACGTCACGAATGGGCTTGCTTTGCTGCGCATCAGTCTGCCGAAAAGGCAGTGAAGGCACTCCATTTGTTTTTGAGACAGGAGGCATGGGGGCACGTGGTTGCCCGGCTGTTAAGCGATCTTCCAATCGATTTTGACGAAGGTCTTGTTGATAAGGCAAAGGTTCTGGATGCGTTTTATATACCTACACGCTATGCCAATGGACATCCGGAGGGTCCCCCCTTCGAACATTACGGAATTCTTCAGAGCAATGAGGCTATAAATTATGCCGGTGAGATCCTTGAATTTGTCCGTTCTCAAATGGCCTGATCTTCAAATGGTGGACCATGCGGTAAGGGCCTGGGCAAAAAAAGAGGCAGTGCGACACCCGGAGCTACTGAGATTGGGTTATTTCGGTTCGTATGCCCGAGACGACTGGGGGGTCGGCAGTGATCTGGACCTTCTTGCTATTGTGGATCAAGCCTCCGAATCCTTTGAACGCCGTTCCTTGACATGGGATTTGAGCCACCTGCCTGTCCCGACGGAGATTATCGTATATACGGACAACGAATGGCGGAATCTTCTTGGGAAGGGCGGGAAATTTACCCATGCATTGGAAAACGAGGTCATCTGGATCTACGTCCGACATTGATAAAGGTCCGGTTTAGTTCATGCACATGACCCTGCTTTCATCGATGGTATAGGCAGCGATGCCTTTTATAAATATTTCCAGCTCTTCATATAAATTTTGCTTTTTTATGATCTTAATAAGGTTCTGTATCATCCGGAATTTCAGTTGATGCACTGCATTGAGTTTTATATTCAAGATTTCTGCAATTTCCGGAGAGTCCAGTTCCTCTTCATAAATCAAATGAAATAGATAATTATGTCTCTCAGGAAGATGTCCTTTTATGTCCCCAATAATCTCTCTGAGATCATCATAATCCAGCTTTTCGTAATTGTCTTTAGAGCAGATTTTGTATTCAATCTGTTCAAGTGTTTGAAACCTCCTCTGTTGTCTGAGGAAATCAATGCTGATATGAAAGCTTATCTGTCTGAGATAGGCAGCAAAGCTGCGTTCATTTTGGCCTCGAAAATTTCTCAGTCTTTTGTAATTCTCCTCTAAGAGTGCCAAAAAGACGTTATTGAAGATTTCATCAAGGTCATCATCGTGAAAAGGATAAGAATATCTTCCAAGGCTTCTGATGATGTAGTTATAGATGAGTTTAGCATATGTGTCAACAAAGGTATTCCATGCATCTTTCTTCCTGTTGATGCATCCTTCTATAAGATTGAGAAAATCCTTATTCACTTCCATAGTAACCTTTCATCCCTTAAATTATAGTCAATACTCTAAAAAATTTGACGATCAATTGTAATTCCGGATAGCCAAAGCCTCAACTGAAACAAGGGACGGCAAAGCAATGGTGGTTTGAAACGATCAATCCACTATATGAATAAATTTCTACATCGTTTCCATGATCTGATCCAGCACCTGAAAAAGCTGAACATTTTTGCACGCAAATGCATTGGCGCCGAGTGCCTTGGCTTTTGAAATCAATTGATGATCCGGGTAACCAGAAACAAAGATGACCTGTATCTTTGGATTTATCCCCTTGGCAATTTGGAGAATTTCGAGTCCCTTCTGGTTTTTAAAATTGAGATCGAGCACTATCAGATCGAATTCAAAAAGGTTTATTTTATCCTGCAATTCATTGTAGGAACTGCATAACTTTACATCATAGCCTTTGTGCGTCAGGTGATATCGTAAGGCGTTACAAAAAATAATCTCTTCGTCCATTATCAAAATCTTGTAAACCACATTATATTCCCATTTAAGAGCATCTTTTGTTAGCAAAATGAAGTGCGTAGGTTTTTCCTTCATTTTGGCCTCTGATTAGGATTTGGTTTTTA
This sequence comes from bacterium, assembly GCA_049472355.1. Lineage (GTDB taxonomy): Bacteria > SZUA-182 > SZUA-182 > DTGQ01 > JAFGSM01 > JBLIRM01. Next base: position 4,498 of record JBLIRP010000140.1, read on the forward strand.
GACCGATTAAGAAAAGGCGGAATCCAATCAACCTGAGGTTTTGTAGGAGCATTTATTGTGCCACAAGGTGTTCTTTTTAGAATACCTTGTTAATACTGATATTATGGTATGGATAGGCTCTTTGATCGGTTGGTGCAAGGGACCTTCCGTCCCAAAACGGGATGATTGAGGAAGGCTTTGTATCCCGGAATGGGACTATGCAATGGTATTTCTCTCACCGAGATAATCAGGCATACCTTAAAAATTGGGAGTATTAATTGGTGCGAAAGGACTTAACATCAATAGAGATCGACGGTCCCCCCTTGACCGTCAAGACATAATAGGCATTTGAAGGGTTTTCAATCGGACCCGCGGAATCGGAACCCCAGCCGATAATCGAGGCTCGCAGGTTATAGTATTTGATGCCTCTGTATTTTGCGCCGAATACCCCGGTGGCGGTATGATAAACATTAGAATCGGGATCATCATCAATATCATCCCACCAGCCCTGTGCACCGGGATGATGATGCCCATTAAACACCGCTATCACGTTTTCGTCAGCCTCAAGGATACTTCTCACCGATGAATGGTTCCTGCACATATAGTAATTGGCTCCAGTGAATATCGGATATAGGAAGGTATGAAGAAATACGACAACAGGCATGTTTTTACCCGCTGTGTTGTCGGCCAGCACCTCTTCAAGCCAGTCAAGCTGTTTCCGGGGGACATAGCCTGATCCATTGATCCCCGTGGTATTCATCAGATAATTATCCCCCGAAACGCCGCTGCCGGACGAATCAAGCACTATACCCAACACACCGCCGAATCTGAATGCGTAGTATCTGCTTACAGGGTTACCGAGGGCGTCGGTATAACGTTTTCCTCCAAGGCTTTCAATGGTTGCGGGTGTGCCGTTGACTATGTACTTAAACCATTCGTCGGCAGTGGCAAAATCAAAATCATACATGTCCCAGTTGCCGATAACGTGATAATAGGGCATCATAAGGTGTGAGTAAATGGATTCCGCCTCCAATAGTATTGCTTCTCCATGATTTCCGTCATCATGCGTATTACTATTTCCTTCTGACAGGCAATTCCCGGAATGAACATCTATGAAATCACCTAACTCAATGGCGGCGTTAACACCCATAGAATTCATTCGATAGACAAAATCGGCCAGGTCTTCTCCTGCTTCACTGTAAAAACGCGGGCCACTTACCGGAGTTCGCAAACGCCTGTCAGTTGAATTGCTGTCAGTGTAATGTACATCGGTTATTATTCCTATGATGCTGATGTTTTCAGTCAAGTGCTGTTGATGGTATGTTGTGGGAGGAGCCCATGGATACCTATATCCGGGATAATAAATGGATGGGTAACTCTCGATGGAAGATACAAGTGGCATATATCCCATCGCCGATGGTCCATATGATGCCGCATAGGGCGCAGTGAAATTTGTGTTTCCTAAACCCTGCCTGTAAGAAGACTGATAGGTAAAGGGACCGAAAGGGTTTTGGTATGAAAACAGGAGGCGTTGTAAGGGAAGGGAGGAATCCACCCCTGAAGACCAGTCTGATGCAGGCTGAAGGAAATAACTGGTAACGCTCGGTGGTGAAAAAGGTATGGAATATACACCTGCCGGCCTAAAAGCGGATGTTAATGAAGGTAATTTGGAGTTGAGGGCATAATCAGTATACGAGAAAGCGAATAGTTGATATGAAAAATCCAGCGTGTTAAACAATTCCAGGAAATTTGACGATAAATAGGGGTTTTGAGTGTTAACACCCGATGCAGAAGCTGTTAACAATAAAAGTATCAAAGATGATGTAAGAACAGGTCGTTTCAATTTAGGATCCCAATGCTAAACATTCCCCTCTCTAAATTAAAGTATAGCAGGATTCGAAATTCTGTCAAAAAATAATGCCCTATACTTAGAAAAATTTGTTGGACGCTGGAAGCCCGGAGAATGCCGCGGACATATCCTGTTTAAGAGGTATTCTCTGGTATGGTAGAGGAATTTGTTTCCGATGTACCAGCCGCCGGCCGTGTTCGGACTGGATAGATCGATCTCGCACCATCCGTAGTGGGTATATAATCGACGAATCAAAACCCTACATAATCGCGTGGGCAATCAATGCGGTCTGGTGTGAAATGGACTGGTAATGATAGGAAATTGCTTGATCTGAATAAAAGTGACGACAGAATCAAAATTTTTGTCAAAACAACTATTCAGCTCTTCAAATATACCTTACCGGAACATGAACGAGAATCATTTCCTGCCCGGATTTCCTATGATGGGTCAGGATCGTATGCTTTCTGGGGAATTGGCCGGCTAAGGACCTGCTCGATGCAACATCACCGGACATTCGTCCGGGATAATCCATAACACAAGATAAATTCCTTATACCTCCTTACCTGTTTGA
>JBLIRP010000141.1:0-6580 GCA_049472355.1 bacterium
CTTTCGGAGAACTTCAGAAGGATCTGGGCAAGGTACACCCCTTCGGAGGATTGCCCGATCACCCCCTCCACCTTGCCTATGGTGGAGAGGGTATGCCGAAGCTCAGGCGCGCCCCTTCAAGCCCCATCTTGCGCCATGCATTCAGCCCGAGAAGGATCAGCCCGATGATGAGGCAGGACATGGTTATGGGCCGTTTAATGGGGGAATCGGGCAGGCAATGTAATACCTATAGTTGACATATACGTCAATTATAGGTATTATAAATAGTATAAAGGAGCAGCACATGATTCAATACAACCCTCGAGAATATATTGAGCAGTTTCACCTGCTTTTTCTTGATCAGCTTGGTCGAAAGCTGGACAAGCGGAATTATGCCCTGAAGGGGGGATGTAACCTCCGTTTCTATTTCAAGAGCTTTCGATATTCAGAGGACATGGATCTGGACGTCCGGACAGTGACCAGGGACAAGCTTCGGGACACAGTGAATGCCATTCTTTCATCGAAGCCTTTCGCCCAGATCCTTGCGGTCCGGGGCATGCGCATCGAGCGATGGTCGGAGCCGAAACAGACGGAAACAACCCAGCAATGGAAGCTCGGGCTGGCGGCATCGACAACCGACATGCTCCTCAATACGAAATTTGAATTCTCCCTAATGGGTATGAGGGGCAACACCCTTTTTGAGCCGATCGATCCCGCCCTCATCAGGCACTACCAGCTTGCGCCCATCCTGGCCAATCACTATGATGCACACATGGCTTACGAGCATAAGGTCGAGGCCCTTATAACGAGAAAAACCACACAGGCGCGGGACATCTTTGATCTCTATCTCCTTTTGAACTCAGGGGTGGAACATACGATTTCGGATCAAAAACTGAAAAAACGACTCCATGAAGCGCAGTCGAATGCGATGTCGATCACCTTTGACATATTCAAGAGTCAGGTTCTATCATATCTGCACCCCGATTACCAGGGACAATATGACTCCGAAATGGTATGGGAAGACATGCTTCTCCGGGTTACGGAGGCATTGAATGAGGCAGGCAAATGAGACTCACTGATGTTCATGCGCGTCTTGGACGATTAGGTGCGCCGGTATTGCGAACAGGCGACGTGATGGCCTGCCTGGGGGTGAACAAGGACCATGCCAGCAAGATACTGGCGCGGCTCGCAAGCGATGGACATATCATTCACGTCAAACGCGGCGTATGGGTATTTTCAAAGGATCTCGATCCTCTGGCATTGCCTGAATATCTCACAGCCCCGTTTCCCTGTTACGTGTCCCTGCAGAGCGCCCTTTATTATCATGGCATGATCTCGCAGATCCCGGAGGTCATCTATGCGGTTTCTCCGGCCAGAACACGGATGTTCAGGACTGCAATGGGAACATTTTCCATCCATCATGTGGCCCCTTCCTTTTATTTCGGATACGACCGCGTCGGGAAACAGCGGATAACCATGGCCACGCCCGAGAAGGCGCTCATTGACTTTTTTTATTTCACTCCTGCGAAATCGAAATTGTTTCATACCTTGCCGGAACTGGAACTGGGAAGCGGATTCAGCACAAGGAAGGCCCGGCAGATCATCGCCCGGATTGAGAACAGTCGACGGCGGACCCACGTTCGGAAAAAATTCGAGATGGTGATTGAGGCAATAAAATCACCCTGAGTCCGAAACGCGCTGATGTCATCGTAATTAAGCAAAAAAACAGGCGTCTGTTAATATTGTATTCCGGATGTAATAGTTGCTATACTAGTAATAGCAGAGCACCTCATAGGGGTTGATCCCGTCTAAACAAAAGGCCCATCCGGCAACCACGCGGGTGAGCAAACCGATGAAAGGGCGGTGATGTACAACATGAGATGAAAAGTCCCCGATTGCCCTTATGGAGCAAGGTTCTTTTACGTTGAAGATGTTGATCCATAAATACCGAGGCACATGACGCGTGGAGAGCTGAAAAGTAAATCCGGACATAGGCATTGATCATATCCCGACTTCCCGGTGATTTTAGAACGTTGCAGTTGACAGGCTCTGTAAAGGCATTTATTTGGTGTTCGGCACGGTTTTTTAATAAGAAGGGAAGCGGATATGAAAAAGTCATTAGTTTCATTGGCAATAATAACCATTGCAGGTTTTCTTTTCATAGCGAACATGTCGTTCGTGTATGCCCAAGGATATGCACCATTTTTTCAGCCCCCGCAGTATGTTGCCCAATTTGGATATCCGTGGGGGGGGGTACTTTCCCACCTCACTATTTCGGGGTGAATAATTTCGCTTCTCAGCCATGGTTTTCTCCCCAATATTCTTTACAAACCCCCGCTTATTTTTCCGGATGGAACGGTTCACCCTATTCCCCTGCCTCTATTCCATCAGCGTATGGTTCATATTATTCAAATACCGGTTACAACCTATGGCAGAATCAATCATCAATAGGGACCCGTGTCACGTTGAATACGGGATCCTCTTTTGCAGGCACGACCTTTTCCGATTATTACCCTCCGGGCATTCAGCCTCTTTCTACAATAAATCGTTCAGCATGGACTTTTGGCAATTTTTTGCAGGGTCAGGCTTGGACCTTTAAGGATGATGCCAATGGGAGAGGCTGGAGTACACACTTCTCATCCGATAATACCCCTTGGTTATATTCCAGCGGTACGATCATAACTGAAGAAGGTGCATCCACGGTAAAAACCATTACTATCGAAGATGACGGGGAAACCTTCACTTTTCATAGCGGGGGAGAATTGTTCAGGATCGCTCTCCCAATATATGATAAGGAACAGGTACATGATAATCATTATTACGATACGGCTGGTTGGTATTTCGATGATAATGATTTTAGAAAGTATAGTTATGATGGCGGCAGAACTAATATCTTTGGATTTGTGCCTGTGGAATCGGGCATGGAAGAGGATGAACAGGGAAATCTTACCCATATTGAAGGGTATCTTTTTAAAACCATTAATCCTATGGGAACAGGTTTTATCCCAAAACAACTGGTTTTTTCTTATTTCGGTCCGTCAGAAAATTCTGATAAGCTTAATACCACCTTCAGAGTAACCATAATAGTTGAATAATAGAGCATACTGTAATTGAGCCATTGGGAGGGAGGCCCAACATATTTTTCCCCTGGTTCAATCTTTTTCACGTATGATTATACCGGAAGGGACTGGAAGCCGTATTTTTTTCAAAATTATCCTGCATTGCATAGCAATGGAACCTTGATCACAGCACAAGGTTCCTCGCAGGTGCACACCATCACCATGGAAGACGACGGGAAAACCTTTACATTCAAGCCCGGAGAGATGTTCAGGATTGTTCCCCCCATGTATGATGATATATCAAAAGAGGATTTTCCCCTTGTTGCCGGCTGGGATGAGGAGGGGCGTGAGCAATGGGGCCCGGCACGCATCGACTTTTTTGGATTTGAGCCCAAGTCAACGGGTTTAAAAGCGGATGAAGATGGGAATCTCGTCCAGGAAAATACCTACAGGGCGCTCAAAGCGAGACCGGATTCAAGGGAACTGGTTTTTAATTATCACGGCCTGAGCGGGAGAAATGAGACCTTTAGGGTAACCATAATGATTCAGGGGTCCGGGAATTATAGCCCGAGTTATTGATGACTTTTCTGTAGCGAGGCGATGTGCTATTTCTCGCCGCGTGTATCCAATTGCTCGGCTTCCCTGAGCTTATCGATATCGATCCTGTCCTGCGGCCTTCCGCTCGCCTCTTTTGACCTGATCAGATCGGATCTCGATATGAACGGGATCTTGAGTTCATCCAATTCAACCATTTCACGGTTTTTCCATGCCTCGTCAAATTCAAGTCCTGGAATCGACATCATAATGTCCACCCGCAAAGGAGGCCTTCCCATCTGATAGAAGTAATCCCGGTGGGTGAAGTCATCCGCGTAAAGATTCGCCAGCGGCGCGCCGAACTCCTTTAGTGCCGCATACACCGCTCGTGCATTCTCCGGATCAGTCGCTATCCATAGATCGAGATCCTTCGTAAATCGTGGCTCGCTGTATTTCATCACGGCATAGCCGCCCACGACAAGATAGCGAACCTCATGCCTTTCGAAAAGATTCAACAGTTCTCTGAAGTCGGAACTCGTCAGCACCTTTACCTCGAATCAAGAAATAGTCTCGCAGCATCTCCGATACCGCCTCAAAAATGGCGCGATCGCCCTGGGACTGCCAGAAGCGAATATCGAATGAACGTCTGTCATCCTTGATACGCAGATAGTTTTCCTCTATTGCCTTCATTGCTTCTCCAGCCTCACAATAAAAAAAACGGCATCATTGGCTAAGGGTCTCACGACCCATGTCCTCTTGTTCGCTCTGTCATCAGTTAACTAGATGATATACAAATGATTAGTGAAAGGCAAGGGTAAAATTGAGAGTAGCCGGGGTTTTGTCACCTTAACCCACGTATATGGCGGTGGTGATAGGATCAACGGTGTGGTGCGATTACCCCATGGTGATCGACATATTATTCGATGCATACGATGTCATCACATACGGTCGGTGCATCTTCCCTGAAAATTTTAAGGCGTTGTGAAGCCCTATTTCCTACCGGGTGATCACCCCCCAGGCGGCTGGATTGACGGGGACCCCTTCCTGTTTGAGCGCATCCGTGAGGCGTGCCAGGGAGCGATCCCCCCGCACCTCCCGCACCTTCGCACCCCCCAGGATCACGAGGTCCTCGGCCGTCTCCGGCTCCCCCGAGTACACGAGGAGCTTCATCCCCCGCTTGAGCCCGTCCCTTTGACAGATCCCGGTTGTCAGCTCCTCTTCGTCGAGGGATATGACGCCCCCCTCGCACAGGGGAAAGTGCTCCTTGAACTTTGCCGCCATGATGCCGCACAGGTGAAGCGCGTGCTCTTGTCCCTGCTCCTCCCATGCCAGTTGCGACGGATCCACCTCCTCGCACACGTCCTTGGTGGCGAGGATCTCGCCGGTTTCAAGGTCCACAAGGCTTGCCGAGATGGTCAGGGAATCCTCCGCCTCCTGCACGTATCCGAGCAGGAGGATGTCGATCCAGATGCCGCTTTTCGGGGAAAGCCCCAGGTAGGGGCTTCCCAGGTGATAGGCAAGGTCCCTCTCATTGATGATGAAGGGGAGACGCTCCAGCTCGATGACCTTGAATCTCCCCTGGGTTACGAACGACTCCATGAGCTGGTAGGTGAGTCCCCTCTGCCGCGGTTCACCCCGCTCACCCGAGGCTTCGGAGGCAACGAGAGGGATGGCCATTCCCCACCGCTCCTCCATCCGATGGATTTGCCGCGTCTTTTTATGCACCCGGACCACGCGTTCCCATTCCCTCCCGGATGCATCCACCACGGTCACCGCGATGCTGTTTTCCCCTTCGGCAAGGGGGATTATCCGCTGGAAGCAGAACCGTGCCTCTTTGTCCGGATGCACATATCGCCTGATGATGCGGGCGGCGAACGAGGACCATCGGAGGCCGTACACGGACAGGAGGGGGGTCCCGTTGACCATGATCTCCTTGATCTGCACCCTGGAGACGATCTCGATCAGGGGGCAGACCTCCCCGGCAAAGGTCTCCGCAGGAACCTGGCCGATGGTGATTGCAATGGGATGGTTTGGGGTCAGGTCTTGAATTGACAGTTTTTGTTCCGAAAATAGAATCATATGTTCATGCCTCGTGGCGCCGCAAAGTGGCACGAGCGTCTGTCCGGAAATGAGAGGGGCGGCGGTGTCCGGGATAAGGCCCTGGGGGCCCATGGCGATGCAAACCGGTTCGCAGGGGGGCGGCACCTCCCTTGTTCCGACTGCCTCCTGTCGTTCCAATCCGATCGATATCGTGCCGCCGGAACGGTTTCCGACTGCGTCTTCCGCCTCGTAGGTCACAAGGCCCCGGACACGGTCCTGCAGGGAGAGTGGATGGGAGAAGGAATAGGCGGTGTAGGTTTCCCCCGGAGGATTCTCCCCGTTTTCTCCAATCCTGGTCAAGGGGACCTGTTCCCCGTTGAGGGAGAGCCGGGTGACATCCGAGGGGTCGTACACCACCCCCTGGAGTGTGTGCTGCAATCCGGTGTTCTCATTATCCGCCAGTGCAACATAGATCATCGGCCCCTCCCGGTCGACCAGGACGACGATCTTCTGCTCCGCTCGTTTGCCGAGGAGGTCGATCGCGGTGACACGGACCTGGTTGAGGCCCGCGCCCAGGTAGATCTCCCGTTGAAATCTCATTACCCTGGGTTGGCTCAGTTCCGTGAGGGAGAGCGGCTTTTCGTCGTTCACCCGGACCATGACATTTCCCACGAAGGTGTCGTCCGTTGCCAGGCCGGATACGGCCATCGTTGTTGCGGCGATCGTACTGGGGTATGGATCGAGCCGGAGCTGCGGATGCTCCGTGTCCTCCCCGGTGTGCAGGAGCCCTTCCCTCCGTGCCTTGTTGAGGTACAATGCGGCCTTTGAGGATTCGCACTGCTCGAGGGAGATGGTCAGGTGGTTGACGGCGCCTTCCAGGTCACCCAGGTGATAGTAGGCGATCCCCAGCTCCCGGTTGGGGAAGTATTCGGGGAGGCGGTGCATGCCGTAGGTGCGCACCCACCGCG
>JBLIRP010000142.1:0-6562 GCA_049472355.1 bacterium
CGGCGCCGTAAACGTGGGCCGGATTGCACCCGCATCGGATAACGCAACGCCGGTGCCCGCGGTCTGGGTCCACTGGTATCCGGCAATGCTCCCTTCCGGATCACTGGAGTTGGTCCCGTCAAGCGTGACCACCGTGCCCTCGTTCACCGTCTGGTCCACGCCCGCATTTGCAGCCGGGGGCTCATTCACGGGGGCGATGTCCGCTACAGTGATGATCACCGCGTCGGTGTCCGTCAACCCTCCGTTGTCGGTCACCTGAAGCTCAAAGGTGAGGGATGTACCGGAGACGCCCACCTGCGGGGCCGTAAACGTAGGCCGGATTGCACCCGCATCGGATAACGCAACGCCGGTGCCGGCGATCTGGGTCCACTGGTATCCGTCAATGATTCCATCCGGATCACTGGAGCCCGTGCCGTCAAGGGTGACTGTAGCCCCCTCGTTCACGCTCTGGGCCGGTCCTGCATCAGCGTCAGGTGGCAGGTTGTCAATGATATCTGGCGAATAAAATACCTCATTGGAATTATCACTTTCATTCCCATAGATATCATAGGCGCGTGCAACAAAATAGATTTTCTTTGTCTCATCCAGGCCGGGTATGGTGCAGGTGGTATCCGTACCCTGCCAGTCAGGGTTTTCATAATCATAATCATTTCCGTCAACATGGTAGAAAAGTCTGTATCCCGCAAGGTCCGGTTCGGTGTTCGCATCCCAGGCCAGGGTTATGTCAAGGGAATGCGCGTTTCGGGGGATGAGGAAAAGGACCAGCGAAAAAGAGACGACAAAAAGAAGGCAGACGATGACAATACGAAAGAGGGTACTTACATAAAGATGTTCCCTATCCTGGTAACAGGGCATCATGACAGCACCTCCTGTTTTTTGCGCAATGACAATCAATGATGAACGAAGGTGATGTTTCTGTTCGGCAGCCCTGCTACCGTATCCAGGTTACCGCGGACTTAGGTCAGAGGCTTTGCGTCCCGCCCTTTCGGGTGGTTTGCCTTTTTCGAACCCTTCTGCTCCCGTGCATATATACGTTTTTCTTGGCCATATCGACGCAATTCCTTAGCCTCCTCTTATGTTCTAAACTGTTTGGTGCAAGGCGAATGCCAGAGCAGTTGCCTTTCTAATTCGCTTTTTTTATAAGGGGTTATATTTGCCTGCCGGACAGGAAGGAATGCGATGGTATTATTTTGATGCCCTTATGGTACAGATTCGGCGCCCTGAGGGGCACAATTGAACCCTTACACACCTGTGCCGAATCCAATGTGACACATACGAAGACGGACACTGCTGCAGCCGGGCACTGATCGCATGTCATTGAAATCATTGAGGCTGCCGAAAGAGTTGCAATGTGGCATTTGAAAATCTCTATGGTCCGGATTCTATTGGTTGGAATGCGTCACAATTGATGGAATCGCAAGAAAGTCGATTTTACCCTATTCCGTCATTCCGTGTCTGACAAGAAATCCAGTTTTTTCATATACTTCTTGACTTCGGCCTTCGGCGGAATGAGAGATTTGACGACTTTTTGCGAGGCCAGCAGGATTCGCGGAAGAGATTAGAGGGTCCAGTCACCCTCGCATTCGAGTGCAATGATGAAGGAATCGCGCAGCGCAGTGTGCCCCGCTATCTCTGAACGGGTCTGGGGAATGTCCGGCCGGGCGGATAGGGGACCCTTCCCGGCGGGAATCCGGGTCGATTGGGCAAGGCCCTCTGTTGTGGAGGTGACGGCGCCTGTGCCGCCGGCGCCTGTTGCCCCTGAGGGATACCCTGAGGCGGCACGTACCCGGGGGGAACGGGCATCGGATAGGGCACAAAGCGCGGGTACATGGGGACACCCGGTGGAACCGGATAGGGTTGGCCGCCTGGCTGCATCTGCTGGCCGGGGAATCCCTCCTGGGCACCTTCTCCCTGGCCCTCTGCAAGTGTCGGCTTCCACAATTCCAACTCGGCGGGCTCCCTCAACAACAATTCGTACCGCTCGCCGTTCTCCTGCTCCATGATCACCTTTTCGGGCATGATATCCACCAGTTGCGCCTCCGATACATAATCGCCGATCCGGTATGCCTCGATCTTGTCCTTGCTGATCTTGCCGGGGATGGGAGGCAGCGGCACCTCTCGAATCTGCCCGTTGCCCAGCCTGATCTTTCGCGTCCTTTCCTGCTGTTCTTCTCTCGTCCACCCTTGCATTATGGCGTACTTGTCATCGCCGATGATGATCACCCCATAGAGATTCGGCTTCTTTATCTCCTGCTGGGGAGGCTGTCCCGGAAACCCCGGATAGGCCGCGGTTTGCTGAATCTGCACCTCTTCTTCCTCCGGGGGAGGCGGGGGCTGCCACTCCTCCCGCTGCGGTCTGAAAAGGTCCTTTTCGATGATAGGCTCATAACTCATCCGGGAAGAGGGCGCATAGTCGGGCTCCCCGCCTTCCATCGCTACCATCGCAATCTCCTCCTGCCCGGATTGTGCGGAGGGCAGGGCGATCTCACGGCTCAGGACCTCCGACCAAATGCTGTAGAGGTTATAGGAAAGAAGGATAATGATCGTCACCAGGGCCACGTTTATCCAGAAAATCTTTCGAAACATGCGTATTCCTCACCACCAGACGTTTTCAGATGTCATAAACGAATATACAATATTTTCAGCATAATAATTTATAACAAAGTAAATGATTATTTACATGATACCACACTCACCGCTCCTGTCAAGGGGACGGATTCAGGAGGCAGCCTCGGCGGCGACAGGCTCAGATCGCGTAACATCAGGCTGAACGGGGCATGGACCATCATGTATGCACAAAAAAACCGATTAATTGAACAGGGGCATCATATAAGGAGAGAACTCCCATGAAAGAAAAGATATTTTTGGTGGATGACAACAGGACCATCTTGAGGTCCTTTGAGCTCCTCTATCAAGGGGGCCCCTATGCAATCTTTACCTTTACCAATCCCCTCAAGGCCCTTGATGTTATCAGGGAGACCCGGGCCGACGTGGTCATTGCCGATCAGGAGATGTTTGAAATGGAGGGCACGCGTTTTTTGGAGGAGGTCAAGCGGATACTCCCGGATGCGGAACGAATCCTCATGACCGGCTTTGTGGAAAACGCCGCGGTCACTGCAGCCATCAATAAAGGTGACATCTATCACATACTCCGAAAACCTGTTGACGTGCAGGAGATGCATCTGACCATCAGAAATGCCGTCACGCACAGGCGGATGGTAAAGGATCGGCAGCGACTGCTGGGCATGTCCCGGAGGAACAGGGAGCAACTCGCACAGATCGAGCAATCGGTGGAGCAACGGATTGAAAGGGAAACCGGGGGGCTCAAGGACCATATGGAGAAGAGTGAGCACACCCTGGCAAAGATCAGGGGTATGCTCGGCTCCACCATCCGTACCATGCAGGTGATCGTGGAGACAAAGGACCCCTATACCGCAGGACATCAGCGGCGTGTCGCCAACCTCGCCCGAGCCATTGCCACGGAATTGCATCTTTCGGTTGACCGGATTGATGGCATTCGCATGGCAGGGGTGCTCCACGATATCGGGAAGCTCTATGAACCGGAGGAGATCCTCAACAAACCGGCGCCGCTCACCGACTCCGAGTTCGACCTGATCAAGGCCCATCCCATGATGGGATACGATATTCTGAAGAAGATCGACTTTTCCTGGCCGGTTGCCTCGATCGTGCTTCAGCACCACGAACGTATGGATGGCTCGGGATATCCCTACGGCATATCAGGGGATGACATACTCCTTGAATCCAGGATCATGGCGGTCGCCGACGTGGTCGAGGCGATGGCCTCACCCCGGCCTCATCGGGAGGCGCTGGGCATCGACAGCGCGCTGAAGGAGATCGATGTCAATAAGGGGACCCTCTACGATGCCACGGTCGCCGACGCCTGTATCCAGCTCTTCAGCCAGAAGGGGTTCTCCCTGACTTAGACGCGCTTTACCCCGGAATACGGATTGAATGCCGATCATACCATGCTCCCCGCCCGCTCTTTGCCCGCCGGTCCCTTACCCTACCATTCTGCTGTCTCCCCCGTATGTCCTGCTCCTTGCCTTTGCATGGAGAAAACCGGGGCCGCCATTTTCTGCAGCAGGGAATCCTCGTTGGTGAGGGGTATACAGCAGTGGGGCTCGTGCATTGAAATCAAACGTGCGAGCTTTTTCTCAATATGTTACACAAATTACCTATGCCCTGCCGGAAGCCCCTGAGTCAATCCCATTTAACAGTCTGAAATATATGCCCCTATTGCCTGCCGCTCACCCTGGCACCGCCATTGCTACGATCAGGAAGGAAAGGCGTTGTGTTCATGGATTCGCAGGAAGGAGTGGCAGTACCATGATGAAGGAATTGATCAACCTTACGGAAGAGATACTGACGTTCCGGGCCGACAGGCCGGAAACGATGGGGGCGACCATTGATGTGGAGATCCCTTTGCCCGCAAAGACACCCATACAATGCATTGTGCTTTCCGGCACCATTATCGGGTGTAAGCCTGCCGATACCACCGATGAAAAGGCATATCTGGTGGAGATGAGGATCAAAGGCATGTCCCGGATGAACCACAAGATACTCATTGCTTACATCGACTTCCTGAAACGGGACAAGACGCTGCGTGAGGCCCGGACGGACTTTGACAAGATCCATCAGGCGCTCACCGAGCTCAAAATACGATTTGTCCAATTGGCGGCCGCTGTTGAACTGTTACATAATAATCTGCAGGGGAACCTTGAGATAATCAAGAGAGACCGCTCGGGTAAAACAACGCTCCACTGAAATGGCACGGCCTGTCAACGATCGATTGTCACCATATTGACAAAATTTGTCCTGATTTGTATAGTAGATAGGGGAATCGTTCGTATCCGCCCAACGTTAACCGAATAAAAACAGCGTCCTGCATTCGAAGCAATCGAATGCAGCCTGACTTGGTTCTTCCATACTTTCCTGCGTTTTTTCCACGATACGAAGAGACATCAATGGGCATCAGAGGATACCTTTTGGAAACAGAGGAATAGCCCCTTTTATTCACCCATGGGCATTGATTATTTTCCTTTTCTGCCCGGCGGGATAACCATCGAACAGGGGTATGAACATGGCATACAAAAGCCCCGGTGACGCACTTACCGACACGATCAGGCTTTGGAAGGCGATAGCTCGGTTCACCGACGATGAGTTCAATGGCCTCGAGTCAAAATGCGCCTTCAATCACATCCTCATTGAAAGCGTGAAACGGGAGGCAATCCTGCAGCTTCGCCTTGAAGAGGGGATCATCAATTACTGCCCCCTGTGCGACTTTTACAACTGCTCTCAACGCTGCATGCTCTCCGAACCGAGTTTTTCCGAATCGTGCAATTTCGGATGCACCAAGCGGTGGAGCTGCATGGAGTTTCAGGAACATATCCTGGAAGGGGATTGGGACAAGGCGCGGGAGAGCGCACAAAAATTTGCCTGTGAATTGGAGGGGATGCTCCCCCATTGACCTGCATCAGCCCCCACCCAAGGCATACCGATTACCAGGCCATGCCACCGGGAACACCCTGATTTCGCTATCCCATTCCATAATCCCTTTTGTTATAAGTAATCAAATGGATTATAATATAGGTAGATGCCCTGCAGGGCGCGAGTGATATTTACCCCGATAAACAGCAGTACTATTGTTTGGAAGAAAGGAATTTCATTCTGTCATCATATGCACAATCGTTCGTGTCTATTCTTTTTGAAAGGAGATGATGCACATAGCGCCTGTCAGAAGCCCTGCAGGGCATTGCTTCATCGTTGGTTCCCTGCTGCTTGAAACGCAGCTTTTTTTATGCCCGGACCAACCATATGAAACGCCCGCTCCAGCCTCCTGCCCGATCCACTCTCAATCCATCGTATGGTATACGCCCGCTGGGCGCCGTGGGTGACCGGCAGGTAATCCTTTCAGGCAATCCCTTCGTGCATATCCCTTCGTGCATATGTCAAGCCAAAATAGAAATGTCCATTTTGATGGTTGAGACCTCGACGACAAATGGTTATCGCTTCGTGCATATCGCTTCGTGCATATTGATTTTTATGGGCGTATGCACTATACTTCCCTTCCAAAAGGGACTGCTCATGCCTGCACCCTCCACAGGGTCCGGCTATGAGCTGCCTGCCCTTACCACCGAGGGAATGATGCAACGGGTGATACGGTGCCTTCCCCGAAATACGGCGCCAGGGACGTGAGTGAATGGGAATCATCACCATATCGAGGATGTATGGATGCGGGGCACGGGATATGGCCAGAACCCTTGCCCAGAGATTGAAGTATACCCTGTTCGAGAAGGAAATCGTACCGATGCTGGCCAGGCGGCTGGATCGAAAGGCCGAGTATACCATTGAGCACGACGAATTGCACGACATGCTCTCATCCTCGGTCATCGATTTCGCCTCCTCGCGCTTCGCCTTTCTCAAAAAGGATGCCATCACCCCCCAGGAATATTCCGCCGCCCTCAGGGATATATTCCTTCACCTGGCCAAGGAGGGGAACGTCATCCTCATCGGGAGGGGATCGCAGTTCATCCTGCAGGAT
>JBLIRP010000143.1:0-6527 GCA_049472355.1 bacterium
GTGGGGAAGTTATCAAGATTCTGTTTACCAATACTCAGATGATACCGGTTGGTCTTCAAAGAACTCTATGCCAACCGCAAGGGCTCATGGCACTACTGTAGCTTACGACGGAAATATCTATGTGATAGGCGGCGAGGATGGACAACCGGCTCAGCGAATCCGCCTAGATCTGGTTGAAATGTATGATCCGGCATCTGACAGTTGGACAACGGGTTTAGCACCTATGCCGAGTCCTGAACATTGGTTAGGCAGTTCGGGTTCCCCCGAATCAAATGGAATATTCTATATTATTGGACCAGGTAACACAGTTTATAGTTATGATGCCCACATCGATTCATGGGAGACTCTTGAACCTCTGCCTAATTCAGCCATTGGGATCGATTTTATTAATGGCTCATTATATGCCATTGGCCCTGAAGATACCTTAATGGGAATACCCTCGACGATTCCAATCATCAATCCCGGTATAGACGATCCCGCCCCCGAGCAGGGCGAAACGGTGTGTGTACAGGTAGATATTGCGGATGTGACAGATCTCTATGCTGCAAGCTTTGATTTAATCTATGATCCATCAGTATTGGACTACACAGGGATCACTGAAGGAACCTTCTTGAATGAAAACGGATTGATCGCCACTACCTTGCAGGCATCGCCTTTAGGCGGAGATGAGAATACGGGACAGATTGTAGTGGGCGTTTCCCGTTTGGGCGATGTGGACGGCGCCTCCGGCTCAGGCACGTTGGCAACCTTATGTTTTACCGTCATTGGACCGTATTGTTCCGCCTCTGATATCACCTTTGGCGGAACCACCCTGGAACGTCCGGAGATGGGGAGTGAGATTGGCGGTATCTGGAATACGAGCACGGTTTCAGTAACATTGAGCGCTCCAACCAATCCGGTGACATCAGATCCCGGATTGCATAATCGAATCGATATATGCTGGGATGAATTGCCAGGCGTGACATCATATGAGATATACCGCAGCGACAATCCAGGCGGGCCATATGCAAAGATCGGAGAAACCAACAGCTTATGTTATCAGGATTCCGACTGCATCATTCCTGACCTGAATTACTATTACAGGGTGAGAGCAGTGACAGACGACATTGATTGCTTTAGTGAGTATTCAGAAGAAGTTATCGGCGTTGCAGCAGGGCTTTCAGGTGATATCAACAACGATGGCAGAGTAAACGGGCGAGATCTCTCGATCCTGTCACGTGCCTTCGGCACTTCCTGTTCTGAGCCAAATTTCAATTGCTTAGCCGATCTCAATCGTGACTGTATAATTGACGGGGATGATTTGAGTATACTGGCCTCCAACTTTGGTATGATGTTATAACAATTTATTATCATAAGGGCTGGCGGGTGAAACTGCCTGCCAGCCCTAAGATGTTCGACAACGGAACCTGATGAATGGACTATGGAGACGAAATGAAAAACGTACTGATTTCGTTCTTAATCGGACTGTTATTCTGTTCTTGTGCAGGAACCGCAAAATTATTAAGGGAGGAGCTACAAGACCAATCTGCTGAGAATCTTTCTTATTCCATGCCTGCGGAAGGGCGGAACACGGTAGAAGTTCATCCTCGATGGTCAACAAAGGATACATTGGAGGTCGATTTTTTGGTCTCTTCAGTAGATGTCAGGCCGGTATTCGGCACCGCCATTAACCTTCAGTATGATCCTGACATATTGGAATATATGGATTTTACGGAGGGGAATTTTTTGGAACAGGGAGGGGCTTCAATCCAAGAGCAGAAGCCGGTCTATTTGGTAAGCCCCGGAAGGTTGACGGAAATGGGAAGGAAGGAGTTGATCATCGGGATATCTCTATTTCGTGGCTCCCAAGGTGTCAAAGGATCAGGGAAGCTCATTACGCTGCGCTTTAAAGGCAAGAAACCTGGTGCCACCGAAATAGTATTTACCAAGCATAAATTAAAGGATGTGAAGGCTGATGATATCAGCGAAATCAATTGGCCGGTGTCCATTTCGGTCCCGTCTTCTTTATGATTTTCTTCAGGTTTCTTCTTGACCCCGGAGAATGTGCCTGAACAACCGGGCACACGTTTCCTGTGTGTGGTGTGCCTTCGTGTAATGCCTTGCACTATCTGATCAATCTTTCCTCTGTGAACGTATCGCTTGCATTTTTTTCGAAAAGGGCCTTCGGTTTGGCGGCATAGCGATGTCTCCCTGCAGATGGCGGCGGACCCGAAATGAAGAATGGGTCGATACAATATATAGTGACCCTCACCAACCACGGCCTGAAGGTTGAGGAGATGGACACGTTTTCCTGTTGGGGAGAACCGGATGAACCCTATCACCGCAACATTCTGGATATTGATCGGCGTCTCCGCCCTGTGCGGAGGCATCATCGGTTTTGAGCGCCAGATTCGGGGCAAGCCCGCAGGGATACGCACGAGCATCCTCATCTGTGTTGGTACGAGCGTGTTTGTCCATCTCAGCACCGCCTTCAGGGGGCCCACCGTCGATCCCACCCGTGTCCTCGGACAGGTGGTAACCGGCATCGGGTTCCTCGGTGCAGGGGTGATCATCGCCCGTGAAGGGCTGGTGAAAGGGGTGACGTCGGCAGCGGTTATCTGGGTGCTTGCCGGGATCGGGGCAACGATCGGATTCGGGTACTTCTCCGCAGCAATCGCGCTCTCGGCATTCACCGTCGCGGTCCTCACCGGGGTGCAACTCCTCGAAAACAGTATACGCCGGCTTCGAAGCGGAGTCCATGCCCGGGATGAGAATTGCAACACCCGTGAAGAGTGACCATGAAGGACTTCCAGAGAGTATCAATGAATCCCCGGAGCGATAGTGCAACAACCTTCTCACCTCTTGCAACCTCTGCGCACTTTTTTGTTGTCAAAAAGTGATGAAAAGACCATTTCGGGGGATGCCACGTCCCTCGGTATGTAAGCGCAATCCCTTGTCACGAGTGATGCAGGAGGCGGTCGCACGATCTGGCACGCTGAATGCAGAATACGGTCCACAGGCCGGGGGCTTTGTGAAGCATCACTCGCAAAACAGTCCATACAACCTTCAACAACTGCAATTGCGCCGCCTGCAATTGAGGAGAATATGCATATGCTCAAGGAAAAATCCCTGTGGTGGGTATTGCTGGTGTATCTCATGCTCATCATAATGTCCTTCTTGATCCCGGTCTATTAGGGAGATCAAATTAAGGAGATCACGGTGAGCCGGAGGTCGAACACGGCACCGCATCAATCGGTTTCTTTCGGGCCGTAGGTACGAGTCAGATAGCCGACCACCGACTCGATCTCTTGATTATCGAGCCGGGCCCCGTGCTGTATCATGCGGGAGACCGTCCTCACCCATTCCTGCCGCGTTTTATGGGCAGCCTCTATGGCAAAGAGCATATGGCACTTTGTGCATCGTTCATGCACCAGTTCCTCGCCGGATTTACGTCTCAGGCATCCCCCGCCGACAATAAGCGCACAGAGGAGACATGCACCTGCAATCCATCGCCTGCATAAGGAGAGGGAAGGTATGCTCATGGAAGGTTCCTATCGAATTCCTAACGTTTATGGGTAACGATGGTCCCAGATCGGATGGATATGAAGCCCGGTGGCCTTCCTGTTCGTTCCAAAGCCCTTACCTCCCCTGCCGTCACATACCGGCCACCGATGGTTGAGCCACGATACGGGGTCGGACGTCAAGGAACCGCATGCCCCTCTCATACGCCTCCTCGAGGGTTGATGTATTCTGAATCCCCTTGAGAAACTCATGGCCGTAGAAGAAATTACGGGCGTAGTACGCTGAGAATTCCTTGATCCTGCCGATCGCCCGCTCAGGAGGGAAGTCCTCTTGCACATATGCAAAAAATCGCCCCCACACCTCGGCATAGTCCACCTCAGGGCGCTGCCCGAGGCACTCCAGGAACACCCATGGCTTGACCGCCGCCATCCTGCCCAGCATGATGCCGCTCACCCCATCGACGGGAAATCCACCATTCCATCGAAGACTCTCCGGGGTAATGTCCCCGTTTGCCACCACTGGGATGCTGGTATTCCGTACAATCCATCCCACCAAATGGTGCCGGGCGGTCCGTTTGAGCTTCTCGCCGAAAAAACGCGGGTGCACATGCAGGGCATCCACCTCGAACCCCTCGAAGAGCCGAAGTCTTTTTTCGAAATGCTGCTGCCATGTTTCGGGATCGTGCCCCAGGCGACACTTTACGGTCAAGATGCCGTTCCATGAGGAGCGGATATCCCCGAGCACACGGCGGAGCCGCTCCGGATCGCCAAAAAGGGACATCCCCCTGCCGCTCTTGCGGATCAACGGCGCAGGGCAGGCCAGGTTGAGGTCGATGGCCGCAGGCTCCACCTGATCAAGACGTTTAATGATGGAGGCAATGGGTTCCTTCCCGGAAAGAAGGAGCTGATAGATGACAAGACCTTCACTTGCCCGTCGTTTCGTGAAGGGTGAACTTTGCACATCCTCATGGAGGACGGCGTCACCGGAGAGCATCTCGGTGAACAGCGCTCCGTACCCGCCGAAATCAGCGACCAGCCTCCTGAATGCGGAGTGGGTAAGACCGCACATGGGAGCGCACAGGAGCGCCGGACGCACCTGCCTCCCCCTCAACAGAAGACATTCAAACCTGGCCACATACTCCCCCTGCCATCTCCCTTTCACAATCAATTCGGATACACATTCCCGGACAGTGTCTCGCAGCCCCCCTGAACTTCCATACAAAGTATGGGCTGCATATAAAGAGCATACGCAATGCAAGGGGCCAATGTCAAAGTGGCGTAATACGGAGGGAAGGCGAACCCCGGGCGGGGGACACGGCCTGCTAATCCTGAAGAAACACCCTATCGTCATGCGAGGAGGAGGGGGGCTGCTCGCGCACATCTTTCACCGCCTGCAATAAATTCAATGCGGTGTAGGGCTTCTTGATGAATTTAAAATTTCTCTCGCAGATCAGGGGCCATTGAGATCTCTGATCGCTGTATCCGCTGCTCAAAATGACCATCAGGTTCCGGTTCTTCGAAAGGAGCCGGTCAACCAGTTGAATGCCGTTCTGGTCGGGTAATACCACATCGCTCAGCACAAGGAGAAAATTCCCCTTCTCCCGGTCAAAGATATCCATTGCCTCCTGGGCACAGCCGGCCTCAAAGACCGTGTATCCATTCTTGCTGAGCGCCTTCCTGGCAAACCGACGGACGCCATCCTCGTCCTCTACCAGGAGTATCCTTTCTCCTTGCCCCTGCAGGGCATTCAGGGAACCATGCTCCTCCGGCGCCGTCTCCAGATCGATGGAGGGAACAGGGAGGTACACCTTGAATGTGGTCCCCTGTCCCGGCTCGCTGTACACGGTGATGAATCCCTCGTGTTGTTTCACGATACCGTAGACCGTGGAAAGGCCCAGGCCGGTCCCCTCACCCGGACCCTTGGTGGTGAAAAAGGGTTCGAATATATGACTGAGGGTCGTCTTGTCCATGCCGATCCCCGTATCCTCGAATGACAGACAGACGAATCGCCCGGGACGTGCCTCGGGGACCATTACGCACTGTTCTTCATCAAAGACCATGTTTTTCGTCCTGATGATCAGCTTGCCTCCATGGGGCATGGCATCACAGGCATTGACGGATAGGTTGACGATGATCTGAAGGATCTGTCCGGGGTCCGCCTTCACCCGATGGGGTCCCGATGACAGAAGTGTAACCAGTTCAATGTCCTCCCCGATGATCCGCTTGAGCATCTTCTCTGCATCCGCAACCACCGCGGCAAGATCGAGCATCTTGGGTGACAGAAGTTGCCTCCGGCTGAATGCCAGGAGCTGGCGGGTGAGGCCGGTGGCGCGTTCACCCGCCCTGTAAATCTCCTCGATATCACCCCGGCAGGCATTATCAGGAGACATCTCGTTCAGGAGCAGATCGCTGTTTCCGGTAATCACGGTAAGGAGGTTATTGAAATCATGGGCCACCCCTCCGGCAAGCCGTCCGATCGCATCCATCTTTTGTGCATGCAGAAAACGCTCCTCGCTCTCCTTCAATGCCGATTCCGTACGCTTACGTTCGGTTATGTCATAAATGACGCCTTGAATCACCGCGGGCCTTTCGGATTTGTCACAGGTGTTTTGAACGATCTCCTCAACCCATCGAATCTCACCGTCCCTGCGCACGATCTTGTACTCGCGTTCCCGCGAATAGTGAGGGACCGTCAACAATTTCCTTGACTCCCTGTCGATGACAGGAAAATCCTCCCGGTGGATGATGTGATCCCACACCGGACTTTTGCTGACGAAGTCTTCCTCCTTATATCCTGTAATCGCCTCCACAGCCCCATGAAAAAAGATCGGTGTAAAATGGATATCCGTCTGGTAGAGAATCCCTTTGAAGTTCTTCGCAAAGGTCCGGTACCTCTTCTCGCTCTCCCGCAAAGCCTCCTCCGCCCGCCTTCGATCAGAGATGTCCTTGATGTCCTCGACGATGCCGATCACCTTCCCCTTTGCCCCTCTCAGTGGTTTCGCCGTGATGATGCAAAATATACTCGTA
>JBLIRP010000144.1:0-6297 GCA_049472355.1 bacterium
GTCATGATTAGAATGGGTATCTTTTTCCCCTCCTCCATTTCCCTGATGGAGGAGCAGACATAGAAGCCATGCCTGCCGGGGAGCAAAACATCCAGTATGACGAGGTCGATTGCATTCCCCTTGACGATATCCAGTGCCTCGCTGGCATTGCCCGCGTGCATTATGCGACAGCTCAAAGGCTTCAGCATCTCCTCAATGGTCATCCGAATTGCAGGCTCATCATCAACGATCAGAATGGTATGCGGCTTTTGAGGAAAATCGGATTTGCTATCAATCAACGTAATCCCTCCTTTGCCTTCGATAGTGAAACCGCTCTTCAGTGGGAACGCTGACCGGATACACAGCCTATCGGTGAATGTATTCATTCCCTCCATTTCTTATCGGTGTCAAAGGGTATTCCCTTTGAGGTCAATCCCTTCAAGCATATCTTATGCCATAATTTTTATGATATCGGCTGGATATGAATAATAATATAGTAAAAAAAATATTATAAAAAAATAAAATACTAAAAAAATTGCTGAACTGACAGGGAACGGGCACAGGGAGATGATCAATTTTTCAACAGAGCGCGCCCCAAAAAATGATCATTTGGGAAATCGCTTTTTGCTCAAAACATTAGTAGCTTCGCTTCGCTTTGGCAAGCTTGGTTGGTAAAGTCGCGGGGCCTTGAGGTGAACGGAAGGGGTTCATAGTGGCTTCGCTTCGCCCTGGCAAGCTTGGTTTACGGGGCGGCCAGGAAAAATCCTACCGCCAGCAGCGCCTGGGTCAGCAGGACCATTGCGACGTTGGCGCCCTGCGCGGGGACAAAACGTTCCCCCTGATCATAATCCGCGAGTGCACCCTTGATCGCCCTGGCTGCGAAGGGGAGGGTAAGGAGGCTCAACAGGGTCCACGAAGGAAAGATACCCATGAGGATGCCGAAAGGCACCCACAGGTAGGTGAGGATGGTGATGACGGTGTAGAGCCTTCCCGCCTTTTTCTTTCCGAGGCGGATGACGATATGCCTGCGGCCGCCCATGCGGTCTGCCTCTGCATCGGGAAATTCATTCAAAAAAAGAAGGTTGAAGGTGAGTAGGAAGGGTGGGACCCCTGCAAAGAATGCCAGTGGGGTGACCTTTCCGGTGATGATGAAGTAGATCCCTACAACCGGCAAAAGTCCCAGGCCGAGTCCTGCGGATATCTCTCCGATCGCGAGTGTGCTGAGCAGTGGGTTATAGGCACAGATCATAAATATCCCCGGCAGGAGGATCATCAGGAACTCCCATCCCACCGTGAAGGTGAAATAGACGCCGATCAGGCAGCCGATTCCAAGGCTCGTAAGGCCGATGCGCCTGGCCGTTTCCGGGGAGATGCGACCGAGAGGGAGAAGGCCGCTTCCCCCTGAAAATGGTGTGCGGATGGTATGCAGGTCGATCCCCGTTGTGAAGTCATGGTAATCGTTCAGCACGTTTACGCTGATATGGAGGGCGACAAGGCCGATCAACGCAAGGATCGTGTGGGGGATATGTCGATATCCGGAGAGATACGCCGCGCCGGCGCCGACCATAACCAGGACCACGGATAGGAGCAGGAACTGAGGCCTCGTTTCCAGGAATGCGGTCTTCACATTGGACACGCAACCCTCCTGTGGATGAAACAGGATGATTTGACCGAATAGAATGATATATTATCGCATATGTGATACGTTTGCAAAGAGCCCCCTGCGTTTTATCCCGGTTATGCTATACAGGGGTGCATATCCATTACCAGCAAAGAAAGTCCGTACGGAGAGAGTGAAATGTCGGAGATAAGACAAAACGTCGCCATAAGGGAGTGGGTGATCATCGCCAGTGAGCGGGCACGTCGCCCCCATGAATTCATCCAAAAAAAGAAGGTCGATAAGGAACCCCCGGAGTACGTGGAAACGTGCCCCTTTTGTCCGGGGAACGAACATCTTGCACCCCCTGAGGTCTTCTCCTTGAGGGATGAGCATAATGAATGGCTGGTGCGCTGCATCCCGAACAAATTTGCTGCAGTCTCCACCCAAGGTGCCCTCCTTCATCAGGATGAGGGGATCAAGCGGAGGATGAGCGGGGTTGGCTTGCACGAGGTCATCGTGGAGACACCGCATCACAGTCTCGTCACGGCACTCATGGACGATCAGCAGGTGGTGAAAATCCTCGAGGCTTACAAGTGCCGCTATCTGGAAGCGCTCGGCGACGATCGGATCGAGCTCGTCATCATCTTCAAGAATCACGGTCAATCAGCGGGCACGTCACTCGAACATCCCCATTCGCAGTTGATCGCCATTCCGGTGGTCCCGCAGCACGTGCGGGACAGGATGGAAGAGGCGATGCGTTTTTATGACGACCACCGCCGGTGCGTGTTTTGCGACATGCTGAAGGAGGAGATCAGGCTCAAGGAGCGCGTTATCCTGGAATCGGCCGATTTTGTTGCCTTCACCCCCTATGCCGCCCTGTCGCCCTTTCATACCTGGATACTGCCGAAACGGCACATGTCCAGTTTTACCCAGATCGACGAAACGGAGATGAGGGATTTCGCCGGTATCCTGAGGAAGGTGCTCAAAAAGATTTATGTCGGGCTCAATGATCCCGATTTCAATTATGTCATCCGTTCCATTCCCGCCCCTTACGGTGAGACCTCCTTCTTTCATTGGTACCTGAGCATCGTTCCCAGGGTCTCCCTGGCTGCCGGGTTTGAATTGGGCTCGGGTATGTTCATCAATACCTCCATTCCCGAGGAGAATGCGGCATTCCTGAAGGGGATCGCAGTCGATTGACCAACCATCTTTGCGGCCCGATGCGAGCCGGACAGGGGGGTCTTATTCGGGGGTGGCGGGGCCTCCGCCTGCAAGGGATGACAACGCCGTATGGATTGCCTTGGGGGGGCGGGTACATCGAAACTCGTGGTCCACAAAGGCATTGGTGGTTTCTCCGAGGGCAATCAGGGCATGATCGGCCCTTCTCATGACCTGGTAGCCGAAGATAATGCTGCCGCGCCTGAGCTCTTCGATCCATGTGATTACCTCGAGTAGTTCATCATACCGTGCAGGCTGAAGGTACCTGCACCGGACCTCCACCACCGGGGAGAGGACGCCGGACCCTTCGATCTCGGAATAGGTGAGCCCTGCGGAGCGCAAAAGCTCGGTCCTTCCCATCTCAAACCACCTGAGATACGTGCCGTAGTAAACGGCGCCGCCATGGTCCGTATCGGCGTAAATCACGCGGACCTCCAGTTTATTGAAGTATCCTGCAGGTGAAGTACCCATTATCGATCGCCGGTGTTCCTTCATTGCGTAGTGCGATTCCTCCCAGGCCCTGTCTTGTCCCGTGCATCAGGAGGGCGGACTGATCCGCTATGTCCCATGCGAACGGGATCAGGATAGCAGGAATGGGCTCCATATGCAAGGATCGGCAACGACTGACAGCAATTCAAATTTTAAAACGCTAAGAAAATCTTCTGTCAATTGTTCCGACGGCTATGGAGAACTTTGCACAGAAGGAAGCACCTTTATGAAGCATTAGATGTAAGGACTGAATATATCAGTAAATTTAAGATACCTTTGTTTAGAAATTAATGTAGTATCAAGAAACTGCTTCCGGGATTTCTCTTGGCTTATTGATCCAAACGGCGTTGGGCAAAGGAGATGGAATTGCTCACCCTTACGGAACCTCTGTTCAATATAACATGAATTGTCTCGAAGGTACTTAAACTATCTTTCGAGAAGCCTTTCCAATGCCTTGAGCAATTCCTCGGGCTTTACCGGTTTTTCTATGTAATCTTCGGTTTCAAGATCCATTCCACGAGATACAGCGAGGGTGGTTTCTCCCTTGCGTGCACTGAAACTGGTGAGAATCAATACTGGAATTTGGGAGAGTTCCGTGTCTTTTTTTAATTGCTCAGCAGCCGTAAAGCCATCCTTTACCGGCATAATTATGTCGAGAATAATGAGATCGGGCTTCTCTTTTCTTGCCTTCTGAATACCATCGTCACCATTTTGGGCAATGCTCACTTGATAGTTCCTGCTTTCCAAAACAGTCTTAGTGGCATTTACAAAATCCATATCGTCATCGATGAGCAGTATCTTGGGTTGTTTTTCCATTAATAACCTCTCCTTTCATTCAAAAAAATTAATTTTACGATTTAGCCCTTTTTTTAAGGAGCTTCTCAACACGTTCAAGAAGGATTTCCGGGACAATTGGCTTTTCAACATAGTCGTTTACACCCAATTCCATTCCTGTTTCGAGTTCATAACGTCGACGGCTTGTTTCCTCTCTCACCGAAGATAAAATAAGGATTGGAATATCCGCATATTTCGACCATCTTGGATCTTTTAGTTCTTTGCAAACAGAAAAACCGTCCATCTTGGGCATTAAAAGATCCAAAATCATAAGGTGAGGCTTCTCTTCTCTGAGTTTTGCCAACCCCTCAATACCATCATTTGCAGTTACAATTTCATAATCCTTGGCTTCCAGGATTGTGATGAGCGCATTTTGTATATCAGGGTCATCATCCACCACCAGTATCTTATATCTATCTTTCATTGTGACCTCCATTATTCTGTTGGTCTTGGGAGCAAAGAAGCCTTTTCTACTATAATAGGAACACTATCCTCCCAGCCTACGGCCATTATATGTATTCCATGTACTCCCGGTATATCCTTTATTTGTTCTATTATGTCGATGACTATATTGACTCCTTCCTCCTTTGGATCCTTGGCGTCTTCCATGCGTTTTAGAATCTCTGCGGGCACACTTACCCCGGAAACATAATCACGCATGTATCGAGCCATGCCGGCTGACTTTATGGGTATAATACCGGCCAATATGTGTGTCTGCTCATGAAGGCCTTGATCAACAATTAGTTTCATCCATTCAGCAAATTTAGGTACATCATAAATTGCCTGGGTTTGTATGAAATCAACACCGGCTCGAAGCTTCTTTGCCAACCTGTTCACACGGAATTCAAACGGATCGGCATAGGGATTTTCTGCTGCGCCAATATAAAGAGGAACCTCCCCTGAGACATCTTCACCACAGAGGAATTTGTGTCCGTCGCGCAATAGTTTGAGTGTATGGATAAGTTGAATGGAATCCAAGTCAAAAACATTTTTGGCAGTAGGATGGTTGCCGAACTTCTGGTGATCCCCGGAAAGGCAGAGAAAATTTTTGATTCCCAGGGCAACTGCACCCAGGATATCGCTTTGAATCGCTATGCGATTTCGATCACGGCAAACAATCTGCATTACAGGGTCAATACCGAGTCCTTTAAGAATTATGCATCCGGCTATGCTCGACATCCTTACAATCGCAGTCTGATTATCAGTGACATTCAAAGAATCCGTAAAATTTTTGAGTATCTCGCCTTTACGTTCCACCGCCTTGGCTGAACAGCTTTTGGGTGGCCCAACTTCGGCAGTTACCGCAAAGGCACCACTGTCTAAAACCTTTTCCAGATTAGTCCCCGATTTCATACATAACTCCCTTAATCCCGTTTTTTACATTTCCTGTATTGTATCGTACGTGGTAAAACAAAGGCAAATTTGCTGCCTTTACCCGTTTCATCACAAGGGCTCTCGACCCATATCCGGCCTTTATGGGCATCTATGATCCTTTTCGTTATATTCAATCCCAGCCCACTTCCTTCTCTCTCCCCAACATTACGCGCACGAAAAAATTCCTCAAACAAGCGCGATTGGTCTTCCTTGGGAATGCCGATGCCTTCGTCAATAACCTCTATGAGAACCTCGGTACTTGATTCTTTTAGCCTAAAAGTAACCTTACCGGAATTATCACTATACTTTATAGCATTGCTTAAAAGATTGAACAAAACCTGCTGGAGACGAAGTGCAGAGCTTCGAATGATGGGCATATGTTTCGGTACGTCAACAATCACCTCGATATTCTTGCCCCGTGCCAAACCTTGGGCCATATCTAAACTGGCTTCTATTACCTTCTCCAAAGCGACATCCTCTATTTCATCAAAAACCCGGCCAACCTCAACACGTGAAATATCCAAGAGATCATTGATGAGGAGTAATAGCTCATCAACCCTTTTACTGCTGCGATCTATCATGGCACGATGTTTTGGACTCAATTCTCCTGCGTAGCCGCCCAGAATCACCCACAGGTAGCTCTGAATAGCCTCTAGGGGTGCCTTGAGATCATGAGCAGCGATACTGAAAAAACGCATGAAGCGGGCCCTCTCTTCTTCGAGTTTTTTTGTCTGGATAGTCATTGCCTCCAGATCCCTGCCCTGTGATTCATAGAGGCGAGCCTTCTCAAGCGCTATGGCCCC
>JBLIRP010000145.1:0-6269 GCA_049472355.1 bacterium
GCGAGGGGACTATCCCCTCGCAGGACTTCGATCCTTTCCAACGGTTCTTTCCATTTTTAAGATGTCTATATATTATATACAAAAAAGAATCTTGACTCTGTATAATAAATTTTTTATAATAAAGAGTAAGAAAAGAATATTGTATTTCTATAACAGATGGCACCGCATCCACCTTTTTGAAGGAGGAGCAACATCATTAATGAGAGGGGCGGTCATTGCCGTATCAAGACAACAGCATGACAACCGCTCCGCCTCACAAATATTCCGTAGTCAAAAATATCATAGCGTAAGAGACCGAATGGGAACACAGTAATCGCTCCCACTTGATGCACATGCAATAAGGGGCCCCTGCTGGCAAGTTCTCTTTATCATCATCGCATACGGTCATCTTCCTCTCCCCTTTCCTGCTGAGATGGGTTCTGCTCGAATCGCTCGGCCTTTTTCGATTTGCTTTTTACAAGCTCCGTTCTCCTCTTTTTTAGCATTGCTGCTTTACTCACTTTCCCTTTTGCACGTGTACTATGTATGGTAAGGGTTCAGTACCCTTGTGCAGTTTTCTGAGAGTTAACGATAATCGTGACTCCGGCAGGAAATACCAATCAGGTGGAATATGCTATGAGTCGCAGATTCCTTGTACTAAGCTTGGTGTGCCTTTTCCTTTTCATGAGTACATTCGACGCACCTGAATACGTACGATGTACGCACATCGGGATATGTGAATTTCTGGACCTGAGCGGTCATATTCTCAGAACGTTTGTATCAGATATACCCTCTCGTCATGCACATGCAGGACCAAGGAACTTCGTTGACATTCTGGAGAATATGGACAATGAGAATGAATCGAGAAGACATTATGCATTTCTTTCCCCTCCGGCCGTTTTGAGGTCATGTGCAAGCCTGTTTGACCCTTCCGGACACCTCAAATTTATCGGATTAAATACCTACCAGAGAGCCATTGCATTCTTAGAAGATATTCCATCCCAACACATTCAGATCATCGAGGTCTCCACAATCCTCTGCTAATCATGTCCCCTCTGAGGGAGCATCGCCGTTCTCCGCACTCGAATATTTGATGACACAGTCGATTACGATCCATAACCATTCAATCCCTTCATACGGGAAACCCATTATCCATACTGCCGGGAGGTGATCGATGGATGATACATACCATTCTCTTTGCGATGCAAAAACAATTATTGTTACTACCGGGAGGTGATCGGTGGATGATCAATACCTACCTTTGTTTAATGAGAGCTGGTTTTATTGAAGTGAAATAAGGTTCGGAGGGACAAATGAATATGTCAAAGAACTGCAAAAGCCTTATTGTCATGATGACCTTTATGGCGGCGTTGTGTCTGGTTTGCGCCATCAGTATTCAGGCCCAGTACTGGACCATTATGCCACCCTATAATGTCTTGTGGCCCCTTTGGTCTCCCGGATTATCACCCCTTGATCCGATCACGGGCCTAACGACACCCCTGGTCAGTTCATTGACCAGGAATACGGTACTGCCGGTCCAGCCCGGTTTGGTCTGGGACCCATGCCAACCGGTGCCATATCTTCTATATAATACGCCCGCGGCCTTCGGCTCAGGGCTGTTGTATTATCATGAGGCGTATGGCATCAATCCCTGGCCGCCAAGTTATATGCTGGATCCTCTGACCGGTGCGCCAGCACCGATTCCCTTGCCATTGGCCCCCACCCTGTTGGCACCCTATGCATCAGGAGAATGGGAATATTACGTACCCATGGCGAACATCTACTACGCCCTTACCTTCGGACTCAGCGGCCTGGAATTCCTGAGCCTGTTACAGCCCTTTGATATCTGGGGACCAGTGCTGCGTACCGGTGTCCCGACGACACCCATTATTTTGTAAGGTGCTCATCGTGGGAGGGAGTCCGTTGAATGAATGAAATAATCCCCGATCCAGGGAAGAGATCATTGAATGGAAGGGAGAATAATGATGCATAGAAAAAGATGGAACATATTTTTAATCATGATATTGACTGTTCTGGTGGGCCTGTTGTTTTTCACCTATGCCCAGGCAGACAACTGGGTTGCCTTGCCGCCCTATAATGTATTGTGGCCATTGTGGTCTCCGGCGCTGTCTCCGCCGGACCCGATTACCGGCGTGCCGACCCCTCTGGTCAACGCCCTGACCCGAATGACGATACTTCCGGTTCAGCCGGCCATGATATGGGACCCTGCCTCCCCGGAGGCGAATAACGGACCTTTGCCATGGCTGGCGTATAATGCCCCTCTGGCCTTTGGTGGCGGACTCATGATCTGGGATCAATACTACGGGATGAGACCATTTCCCCCGGATTACATGCTGGATCCATTGACCGGTACCCCGGCGCCCATTCCCCTGCCTTTATCCTATTGGCTTTTAGGATCGATTGCGTTTGATGAAATCAACGCCTATCATTATATCCTGGGAAATCTGGTGTACGCCAACACCTATGGCGTGCCGCTTGCGAACCTGCTCACACCTGCAGAATTCTGGGGGATACCCCCACTCACTGTGGGCGTATACTAGATCAATTGATTTGATGAAAATTGAATCGAACCTAATTAATACGTAAGGAGATGAACAATGATGAGAAAAAAATGGTTATTCCTGCTCTTGACCTTGATGATGGTCCTTTTGTTAATCAAGGGCACACCGGCTTCGGCACAGGATTGGGCAATCATGCCCCCTTATAATCTGCTTTGGCCCCTGTGGTCTCCGGTCTATTCCCCACCCGATCCGCTCACCGGCCTTCCCACGCCATTGTTGAGCGAGGTGACCCGCAGTACCATACTGCCGGTTCAGCCGACCTATCTGTTCAATCCCAATGGATTTGAGCTACCCATGGGGTATGTGAATCCATGGCTTCTATATAATTCGCCCGGAGGGGTTGTGTACTATGATGTATTTTTCGGATTGAAGCCATTTCCGCCCCCTGACTTGCTGGATCCGATATCAGGCGCACCGGTCCCGATCGCATTGCCATTAGGCTGGTCCATTCTTAAACCGCCGCCACTCTCGCTTGCCTTGTATCTTTTTGAATTGAGCAATCAGTACTATTTGCTCGGGTACGGCAATGCCCTGGGTGTCGATCCATTTTCGCTTCTGACCTATTATGACGTGTATGGGGTTCCAGGGGTTTTGGCAGCTACGTCATGGTAATTTTGATTCGGACCGGAGCGGGATCCATTAGGATGGTTATTGAAATTTTTGATCTGGAGATGAATGATCCCCGCCGCAAACAGTGGGTAATTATGCCCAGTTAGGGATCACAAGAAGATGGATCCGGAGGTGATGCCTTTGGTCTAAAAGGGTGAGCAAACATATTGACCTTGTTACATGGGTAGGCCTTTTAGAGTTTTTGAGACTGGCTCGTCTACAGTGCGGAAAACTTTTTACTCAAGATCCGCAATGTCATAGGTCTTGTTTTGTACAAAAAGCCTTTAAAAGGCCTTCCCACTTCATTCCGAAAGGGCCTGCCCACGGCTATCAAATGTCACAATTGAAATTGCCGACTCCCTTCATTCCTCCTTGATTTTAGGCAGGAAAAGGGAGAGAATAACAAAGGGGGGGAGAGTATCATGGCACGATTGACGAGGTGTTGTGTGATGGTTCTTTGTATTGTCATGATCGCAGGGGTAATCGTATGTTTGTTCAGCGGCATTACCTCAGCCCAGTATTCACTGTGGGGGTACGGGTTTCCTGGATATACCTATTTTTCTCTCATGAACCTCTCCCGGTTCTCCGGGTATCCTTATTATTATATGCCTGCCCTTGGAGGGTATAGCTATCTGGTTTACGCCCTCAAATTCTTCGACATGGCCCAGACTACCCCGTTCCTGTATGCCCATGACCCGCTGGCGGATTATTATGGGGCTCTGGTCACCAATTATGCCGCTACCTATGATATCGCCCCGAGACAGGCCATAATTCCATTTATGAAGGAGTTTATGTTTTGATGATTGATAGGGTAAAACGCGTTTTCATCTTCTCCCTTATTTCCCTTTTAATATGTTCAATCGCGGAGGCGGAAAAGCCCCCGCGATTGAACATCCTCCTGGTAACCTTCGATACCACCCGTGCCGATCACATCGCATGTTACGGATACAAGCAGGTGAAGACGCCGAACATCGATCGCCTGGCAAAAAGGGGGTGTCTCTTTGAGAAGGCGTTCACCCCGGTGCCCATAACCTTCCCCTCCCATTCCTCCATGCTCACCGGGCTTTATCCCCCGTCGCACGGCATTCGGAACAATGCGACCTATGCACTCCCGGATTCCGTGGTGACCCTTCCGGAAATGCTCAAGGACCGCGGGTATGCAACCGCAGCCTTCGTGTCCGCCTATGTCCTTGACAGGCGTTTCGGCCTTGATCAGGGATTCGACACCTACGACGACGACCTGGAGACCAATGTGGAGCCGAAGCTGAAACAGAAGGAGAGGCGCGCGGAGACCGTCACCAGGGCGGCAATGGAATGGCTGGATAGGGTAGGGGAGAAGGGCTTTTTCCTGTGGGTTCACTACTTCGATCCACACGATGCCTGGGCGCCTCCCCCACCCTATGACGATACCTACAAAAAGAACCCCTATGACGGGGAGATCGCCTATGCCGATTACTGGCTTGGGAAACTGTTTGACAGAATGGACAGCCTCGGACTGACCCAGAACACCCTCATTCTGTTCGCGGGTGATCATGGGGAGGGCCTCGGGGACCACCATGAAAAAAACCACGGGATTTTCATCTACGACTCGACCATATGGGTGCCCATGATCATCAGTTGCCCGCGCATGCTCCCGGCCGGAAAACGCATCCCCCGCCTCGTACGGTTGATCGACATAACCCCCACGATCCTTGAGATAATCGGATACAAGATACCCGAACATATGCAGGGTGTCTCATTGTCCCCAATGATGCTGGGTAAGGGGTCCGCACGGGAACTCGATCTTTACTGCGAATCCTTTTACCCGAAATCCACCCACAACTGGAGTCCCCTAAAGGGATTGAGGACCGAGACGTGGAAGTATATCGAGGCCCCCACAGAGGAACTCTATCGTCTGGATAAGGACACTGAGGAGAAGGCAAACCTATTCAAGAAGGAAAGGGAACAGGCCAAGGTCATGACCCTTCGTTTTGCCGAGGTGGTCAAAGAAATGGAGCCGGAAGGCGAGGCCCCGTCGCAGCAGGTGGCAATGGACAAGGAGACGATGGAGAAGATGAGGAGCCTCGGGTATGTATGGACGCCCACCAGCGGCGAACAGAGGAAGACATATCCCGATCCCAAGGATATGATCAAGGTCCTTGAGGATATCGACAAGGGGGCCGCCTATTTTGCAGAGGCAGAATACGACAAGGCGTTGCGCCTGTTTCAAAAGGTGTTGAAGCTCCATCCGGAGAATACCGATGCCTATGTCACCATAGGCCATATCTACGATGCAATGGGAGAGGATGCCAAATCCATTGAGGCGTTTGAAAAGGCCCTTGAGCTGGAGTCGGAGAACCTGCGGATCTACATTCAACTCGGGGTGGGCTACATGAAGGTGGGTCGCTACGAGGAGGGGCTTGCCACCTTCAAAAAGGCCCTCGATTTCAACCCCCGGTGCAAAGAGGCGTATACCAATATGGCCCTCTACCATTTTCAGCAAGGGGAGTGGCCACAGGCACGGGATTATTTCCGGAAGGTTTTGGAGCTTGACTCCGGCGATACCAGCGCCCATAACTATCTTTCGGTGGTGTACCAGAGATTGGGGGATTTCGACAGCGCCGTGTCCGAGGCGGATGCCGTTCTGCAAAAGGATCCGAACGACACCATGGCACTGCTGAGTCTCGGTTCCGTGTATCAGGCGACCGAGCGCCTCCCCGATGCCCTGGATGTCCTGAAGAAGGCGGTCGCCATAAGGCCGGATTTCAGCCGTGCCCACTATTTTCTCGGCCTTGTCTATTTTCAGCAGGATAGGCTCGATGAAGCCATTCATGCGTTCAAACAGGCAATAGCGCATGATCCCATGAGTGCCGAGGCCCATTTCAATCTGGGATTCATCCACTACAAACGGAATAACCTCAGGGATGCCATCGATGAATTCCAGGAGGCCCTCAATATAAAGCCCGATTTCGTCCAGGCGCGGCAGATGCTGGTGAGGCTCTATCCCATGGTAGAAAAGGGCGAAAAGAAATGAGACGCCTTAGCGCGCTTCCCCTGTTTCTCGTGGTTGCCGCCCTCTGCCTCTCCTTCGGATCAGGGGCCATGGCAATGGGCTCCAGG
>JBLIRP010000146.1:0-5704 GCA_049472355.1 bacterium
TGGCCTCCATCGGTCTTCTCGCTGCGGGCATTGCCCACGAAATCAACAATCCCGTTGCCTTCATGAACAGCAACCTTACCTCCATGAAGTCCTACAGCGTCGCCATCAAGGATGTGCTCGAAAAATACCAGGAATTGGAACAATACATCGGAAAGGGTGAAAAAAAGAAGGCGATGCAGTGCATTGCAAAAATACGGGAGCTCTGGGAAGAAAACAAGATGGATTTCATCTTCGGGGACCTCGTGGAATTGATCGATGATTCCCTGGAGGGTGCCGAGCGGATCAGCAAGATCGTCAGGGACCTGAAATGCTTTGCCCGGGTGAAGTCGGAGGACATTGAAAAGGTCGACCTCAACGAGGTAATCGATACGACCCTGAACATCATATGGAACGAAATAAAATATAAGACCGAGGTCGTCAAGGAATACGGTGAACTCCCCCCGATAACGTGTGTCGTTCAGAAGATCAGCCAGGTTTTCATGAACCTGTTGGCGAACGCGGCACAGGCCATTGAAAAGAAGGGCGTCATCCGGATATTCACACGGTACCTCAAGGAGGGAATCGGCAAGGGATGCATCGAAGCGAGGGTTTCGGATGACGGCGCCGGCATCCCCAAGAAGCACCTCACCAGGATCTTTGATCCCTTCTTCACCACCAAACAGGACGCAGGTGGAACAGGCCTCGGCCTGAAGATCACCTATGACATCATCAAGGCCCACGGAGGCACCATCAGGGTGGAAAGCGAGGAAGGGAAAGGCACCACCTTTATCATACGGCTGCCCCTGAACATAGAACCCTGACCGCTCATCTACCGCTCATCCCGCAAAGGACTCGCCCGCCCACTCACCCCAAAACGGATCAATGAAACAAGGCATAGTCCCTGAGGCTTCATACCGTTTTCAACCGCAATGATTAACCCCCACATCGTGGTCATTTAATAATGGTTGCAGAAAGCACATGCGCGAATCAGGGGTTTGACAGGAGCGAAGCGAACAACTTATAATGAAAACCATCTGTAAGTATTCGCTGTGCGATCCCTTGTGGGCCGGACACCTTCTTTCCGGGAAGGCTCTCAGGACATAAAAAGGTCTGGGAGTTGAGGGAGGTGAAAAGGCCGGCAAATGGAGGTCGCAATTACTGAAACAGGGGTTGCGAAGTACAAACGTACTACAGCGTAAGAATGCAGATCTGCGTAGTTATCCCCCCCGGTTGAGGCCAGCATCAAACCTCAACCACACGGGTAAGTAGCCCTTGTGATAGGGGGAATCTCCGGCTCCCAGACCTTTTTGGGTACAGTTGATCTATTTGTCTTAAGCTGCAAGTGGTATGCCCTCGTAAAAAGGCGGTGAGGTTCATAGGGAACATTTTGAAAATTTTGCCTTTGAACAATAGGAAGTATTTCTTAGTGACGGAGGGCATGATGCAGGGGAGCGATTTTATGTTGTGTGCATGTTGCACAGGGTTCTCCGTCTGCAACATCGCCTGCCGAACATTTTTAATTAACCGTTAACTACGCCCGGTGATACCTGTTGCAGATCATGTAATCCGTGTCAGATCGGGGGAGCATACAAAGAACATGGAGAATGAAAAAACCATACGGCAGCTTTCCAGGGAGATTTCCGGGGAACCCTATGGCCGGATATTCGGTTTCAGGTTGAAGGACCTGCAGCCCGGGTATGCGCTGGTGGAGATGGATGTCACGGAACGGCTTCGAAACAGCCTGGGCATGGTCCATGGTGGTGCCATATTTTCCCTGATCGATCAGGCCTTTCAGGCTGCGGGAAATTCCCACGGCACCGTGGCGGTTGCCCTGAACATGAACATATCCTATTTCAGGGCGCCCAAATTTGGCGATGTCCTGAGTGCGGAGGCGAAGGAGATCAATCTGACCCGCAGGACGGGCAGTTATGTCATCGAGGTCCGGGATCAGGAGGGTCAGCTCATCGCCAACTGTCAGGCCATGGTGTACCGGAAGGACAATCCGCTCCCGTTTCTCAATCAATAATACCATCGCACCGTACGACCATATCCTACCGGAGTGTCATGTGCGCCCCGGTGATCTGCGCGACCGGCAGAGAGATTCCCCTGCGGTGCACCCGGGGCGCCGGCCTTTCTGGTGCGATGCCGCAGGAGAGAGGGATTGCCATGGATTCAGCATCTCGGGAACATGCGGATACCCCCGTGCGGGTCCGTTTTGCCCCCAGCCCCACCGGCCACCTCCATCTGGGAGGGGCAAGGACCGCCCTGTACAACTGGCTCTTTGCCCGGGGCAGGGGAGGGACCTTCATTCTCAGGATTGAGGACACGGATGTCGAGCGGTCGGAGGAGATCTATACGCGCCAGATCCTTGGGGATATGACCTGGCTGGGACTGGACTGGGATGAGGGACCTGAGAAGGGGGGGGCGTACGGCCCCTATTTTCAGAGCAAGCGGGGCGACCGCTACAAACAGTACTGCACCAGGCTGCTCGACTCGGGCATGGCATACCGCTGCTTCTGCTCCCCTGAGGATCTCGAGAAGCGAAGAAAGGAGGCGGAGCAGGCAAAGGCGGTATACGGTTACGACGGCCGGTGCAGGGCGCTCGATCCCCGTGAGGTGCAGCGGAGGCTCGATGCCGGGGAGCCTGCCGCGATCAGGTTCAGGGTCCCCGATGAGGGGTATACCGTTTTCAGGGATATGATCCGGAAAAAGGTCTCCGTAAAAAACAGCGAGCTTGATGACTTTATCATCGTGCGCTCGGACGGGACCCCCACCTACAACTTCACCGTGGTGGCGGACGACCTTGATATGAAAATAACCCATGTCATCAGGGGAGACGACCACATATCGAATACCCCGAAGCAGATCCTCATCTACCAGGGGTTGGGGCAGGCCCCCCCGGTCTATGCCCACATCCCCATGATCCTTGGTCCGGACGGCCAGCGACTGAGCAAGCGCCATGGTGCCACCGCTATCTTTGCCTACCGTGATATGGGGTATCTGCCCGAGGCCATGGTCAACTACCTGGCCCTTCTGGGATGGGCCTTCGATGACAAGCAGACCCTGTTCACCGGGGATGAGCTCATCCGGAAGTTCTCCCTGGAGGGGGTCAGCAGGAAGGCGGCCATCTTCGACAATCAGAAGCTGCTGTGGATGAACGGGGTCTACCTCAGGGACCTTCCCATGGACCGGCTGGCGGGACTGTGCCTCCCCATCCTGAAAAGCGAATACGCAGAGAAGCTCCCAAGAAAATTCCCCGTGCCCGGTTGCCATGCCGCCGGCTCCGATTCGTCGTCCGGTGTTCATCCTGACAAGGATATCGACGTGGACCGCGTGCGCAAGGTCCTCGGACTGGTTCAGCCCCGGATGAAGAGCCTGAACGATGTGGTGGACCTCACCGGCTACTTCTGGGAGGATGAAGTAATCTACACCCCGGAGGCAGAAGGGCAATTGACCGGGGAGCCCGCGGTGGCCGACTACCTGCGTGCTTTACACGAACGCCTCGGTATGGTAAAATTATTTACTCAAGATGAATTGGAGCGCGTGTGCGGGGAACTGGTCTCCGATCTGGGGATAAAGTTCGGGGTCCTAGCCCATCCCTTGCGTGCGGCGGTCACCGGACGAACGGCCAGCCCGGGCATATTCGAGACCCTCTCCCTCATCGGGAAGGAGCGGGTCATGGAAAGGCTCGACAAGGCCATCCGGTTCATCGAAAAAAACCGAATCAAACAATAGACAGGGTTGCAGGATCGGCTAATGGTAGGCCGGGTGACTCTGGATCACCTAGTCCAGGTTCGAATCCTGGTCCTGCAGCCAAAATCGAGACAAGGACGCGGCGCTATCGTCTAGAGGTCAGGACAGATGGTTCTCAGCCATCAGACCGGGGTTCGATTCCCCGTAGCGCTGCCATTTTTTTTCTTCTTGTAGTGAATCCTATAATCGCTTCCCACGCGTTATAGGTTCACCTCGGGCACCTGCCGGGCGGACTCCTCGATCTCGTAGTAGGTCCCCTTTTCGAATCCGAAGATCGATGCGAAGACCCGGGTGGGGAACCGCTGTATAGCGGTATTGTAGAACCTCACCGCCTCGTTGTACCTGCGACGTTCCGTGGCGATCCGGTTCTCGGTCCCGGCAAGCTCGTCCATCAGCCTGATGACCGTCTGGTCCGACTTCA
The DNA here is from genome assembly GCA_049472355.1 of bacterium. Taxonomy (GTDB): domain Bacteria; phylum SZUA-182; class SZUA-182; order DTGQ01; family JAFGSM01; genus JBLIRM01. The sequence continues at coordinate 4,154 of JBLIRP010000146.1, forward strand.
GGACCGGGTAGTTTTCCATGATGGCGAACAGCCGTCCCAGTACCGTGTCCATCTGCCGCGCTGCGTCGATCCGGTCGGGGATCTCCCGTGCGCCCGCCATCCTCGCGCGGGCGTCGGCGATGTTTGCGAAGATCTCCCGCTCCTGTTTCATATACCCCTTAACGCTGTTCACCAGGTTGGGGATCAGGTCGTTTCGCCGCTGGAGCTGGTTGTCCACCTGCGCCCATGCCCCGTCGATGCCCTCCCGCAGGGTGACCATGTTGTTGTACTGGCCTACCACATAGCCGACGATGAGGAGGAAGAAAATAAGGACTATCCCGAGAATCCCCAGGACCCATATCCAGACCTTTTTCATGGCTGTTGTCTCCCCTTTTGCTGGGCCTTTTCGATCTTGGCCCAGGTGTCGCGAAGCGTTACCGTCCGGTTGAATACCGGTCGTGTATCGGTTGAATCAACGGAGTCCACGCAGAAATACCCCTGCCGCAGAAACTGGTAGCGGCTCTCCGGGGCCGCACTGGCAAGCCCCTGTTCCACCCGGCAGTTGGTCAATACCTCCAGGGAATGCGGATTGAGGAGGTCCTTGAAATCGGCGCCCTCCTGTTCCCCTGCGGGGTTTTCCGTGGTGAAGAGATGGTCGTAGAGCCGCACCTCCGCCTCGATCGAGTGGGGCGCTGAGACCCAGTGCAGGGTCCCCTTCACCCTCCTTCCCTCGGGGTGCAGGCCGCTCTTTGTGTCCTGGTCATAGGTGCAGTGCAGCTCCGTCACCTCGCCGGTGTGCGGGTCTTTAACCACTCGCTCGCACCTGATGATATAGGCGTGCTTCAGGCGCACCTCGGCGCCCGGGGCAAGGCGGAAGTACTTTTTGGGCGGCTCCTCCCGGAAATCCTCCTGCTCGATATAGATCTCCCGGCAAAAGGGGATGGTGCGGGTGCCCATGTCCGGGTCCTCCGGATTGTTCTCGGCGACAAGGTCCTCCACCTTCCCCTCCGGGTAGTTGTCGATGATCACCTTCAGTGGGCGCAACACGGCCATCACCCGGGGGGCCCGCTTGTTGAGATCCTCGCGTATGTAGTATTCAAGCAGCGCGATGTCCACCATGCTCTCCCGCTTTGCCACCCCGATGCGATCGCAGAAACTGCGGATGGCCTCCGGGGTGTAGCCCCGGCGACGCAGCCCGGCAATGGTGGGCATGCGCGGATCGCTCCATCCGGACACGTATCCCCCCTGCACCAGCTCGATGAGCTTGCGCTTGCTCAACACGGTGTGGCTGAGGTTGAGGCGGGCGAATTCGATCTGCCGGGGATGGCAGGGCACGTCGAGCTGGTTCAGGAACCAGTCGTACAGCGGGCGGTTGTTCTCGAACTCCAGGGTGCAGATGGAGTGGGTGATGCCCTCGATGGAATCCGAAATACAGTGGGTGAAATCGTACATGGGATAGATGCACCATGCATTGCCTGTCCGGTGGTGCTCTGCGTGCAGGATGCGGTACATGACCGGGTCCCGCATGGTCAGGTTGGGGGAGGCCATGTCGATCTTCGCCCTGAGCACCCG
>JBLIRP010000147.1:0-5652 GCA_049472355.1 bacterium
AATGCATCGATCCCAATACATCGGTTGAAAATGAATTTAGATTAGTCGCGTAAATTTTCAAAGGGCTAAAATATTACAAAAAACAAATTTTTGTTATATTCCCTGGCGTATGGCGAACAGGCGAAGAGATCGTTTATGAACAATGTATCACCGGATATAGAAAGGCTGGGTTTTGATCAATGGTTCCGGGATCGAACCGATGCCCCAAAACCGGATGATTACCGAATCGCCAGGGTGATCGCCGTAGATAAGAACAGCTATACCATTACCAACGGGAAGAGGGATGTATTTGCGGAAATCACCGGAAAAATGCTGTTCAATGCGGATTCGCCGCTGGATTGTCCCGCGGTCGGGGATTGGGTATATGCGCAATTTTTCGACGACGAAACATTTGCGGTCATTCATGAAATCCTTCCCAGACGATCACTATTGAAAAGGAAGACGCCGGGGAAAAGGATAGAATTTCAATTGATTGCCGCCAATATCGACACCTCTTTGATTATGCAGTCACTCGACTCCAATTATAATCTCAGGCGCCTGGAACGGTATCTGGTCATGACCAATGAAGGCAACATTCATCCGGTGGTGTTATTGAGTAAAAGCGACCTATCGGCCCCTGAGGCGATTGAACACAGGATCGCCCAGATCCATGAACTCATGCCGGATATTCGGGTAGTGGCCTTCAGCAGTAACGATGATCGGAGCCTGGCCGGGGTCGGAGATCTGTTGATTCCCGGAAAGACGTTTTGTCTATTGGGATCATCCGGGGTCGGGAAGACCACCTTGCTCAATCATCTGGTGGGTGAGGCGTTATTCGCAACCCGAACGGTCAGGGAAAAGGACGGCAGGGGCAGGCATACCACCTCCCGCCGCCAGTTGATTGTCCTGGGCAACGGCGCCATGGTCATAGATACGCCGGGCATGCGGGAGCTCGGAAATATTGCCGTGGAAGCGGGTCTCGATGATACATTCAAGGAGATAGCGGAGTTGTCAGCTCAATGCCGCTATCATGACTGTACCCACATCCATGAGCAAGGATGCGCCGTATTGGCTGCGTTGGCAGAGGGAACGATTTCCCAGGGGCGTTATCAGAATTACGTGAAAATGAAGAAGGAGTCTGCTTATCATGAGATGTCGTATGTGGAAAAAAGACACAGGGACAAGAGGTTTGGCAGGTTCTGTAAATCGGTGATGAAACATAAAAAGGATAAAAGATAATACCCGATACCCATCATCCGGTTGGCTGCAAGATCCGGCGGTGCGTGGATGTTTTGACTTCACCTGCAAACTCGCTCTCAATCAATTGTGTTCAAGAAGCCCGTAGCGGCTTGGAGGATCCATAAAGGGTATTGGTTCTGATTAAGAGGCAGGGATATGCGCGTTCCGCTGACATCTCTCAAAGGAATTTCGGTCCGTCGGGGAGTGAGGTGAACGCCTTCATCCACCGCACAGGGAGCGCTTCAGCCCCTTGAGCCGTTCGATGAGTCCGGGGGGCAGGGAGGAGATCCCCCGGAAGGCGAGGTTCTTTAGGGAGAGGGGATCATGGCGCAGGGCCGTGGAAAAGGCATGTCGTGCCTTATCGTACTCCCTCCCGTAGAAATAGAGCCTGCCCAGCCTGTAGTAATGGGGGCTCATCCAGGAATCCCCTTCGCCTGAGGAGAGCGTGGTGACATGCTTCTGCATGACCCGCAGGATGGCCTGCGCTGATGCAAGCTTATCCCCGGTGATCATACCCGGGTGTCTGCGGATCTTGACCAGGGGCTCGTCACAATAGGCAAACGGATAGCGCCGGGCCATCCGGATGCAGAAATCCCAGTCCTCTGTAATGGGCATGTTCTCATCAAAATATCCGACCGTATCGATACAGTCCTTCCTGAACATGATGCTCTGGGAGGGCGGGAACAGGAAATGCCGCAGCACCTTCAAGGGGTCGCAGGGACAGGTATGATTGGTGAGGTACAGGCCCAGGATATTCCCCTCCCGGTCTATGTCATAGGCCTGGGTATAGACAAGACCGACATTGGGGTTTTCGTTCATGACGCGCACCTGGATCTCCAGTTTTTTGGGCAGGAAGACATCATCGGAATCCAGGCGTGCGATGTATGTTCCGGTTGATTGCCTGATGCCTAAATTGAGGGCCGAGGCGGCCCCTCCATTTTCCTTATACAGGCAGCGCACCCGTGGGTCCGTGAACCCCTCCATGCATTCCCTGGTGCGATCCGTGGAGCCGTCATCGACCACGATGATCTCGATGTCCCCGTAGGTTTGGTTCAACACGCTTTCCACCGCGTCCTTGAGTGCCCAGGCCCGGTTATAGGTGGGGATTATGACGGAAACGGAGGGCATGGTCAGCCGGGAGGGGAAAATTGTTCGGGATTGATAAACACCGTTTTCATGCAGGTCACCCACGAAAAGGATTGTCCGATCAGCGTAGTTACGAAAAGTATACTGAACCCCCTTTTGCATTGTCAATGTCTGATGAGAATGCTCATGTTCAAGCTTGAGTATTATGGGGTCAGGTCTTGAATTGTCAGTTTTTGTTCCGAAAATATCCTGTATTCATCTGAAAATCCCCTTTGGGTCATTTTCATGCCTCTTTGTGAGCCGAAGGCTCATGGGCGTTTCACTTCTGCATTCTGCATTCTACATTCTACATTCGATATTCGCAGTTTCATCCGGCTCATGTGCGTTTCATCTGAAAATATAGCATTTTCATGCTTCGTGGCGCCCTGAAAGGGCATGAGGGTTTGTCTCGAAAATAGATTTTCATGCCTCGTGGTGTCACAAGGTGGTATGAGGGTTTGTTGCAAAAAACTGATATTTCAAGACCTGACCCCCATTTTGTTCCCTTTGTTCCCTTCATGGCGCCGCAAGCGGCATGATGGTTTTTTTTGAAAACAACTCGAATTCTGTCTATACTCGGTAACGTGAATTCTTATTATGTATCATTAAACCCAAGGCCAGTCAGGGATGTTTCTGCATATCATATACTACCATTCGATGGAAGGATTGTGGTGGTGTGCCTGAATCCGGAGGAGGGTATCGGGGAAGGGATGAGAACGATGACTACGGGTGAGGCATGCGCATGAGGTTGATTCTTGCCTCGGGCTCCCCCCGTCGCAGGCAGATACTGAAGGGCCTGGGATTGGCGTTCGAGGTGAGGGTCCCCCATGTTGATGAGGTGTTCGACCCGAATCGGTCCCCTGAGGAGGGAGCGGTGACGAATGCCCTGCTCAAGGCCAGGGAGATCGCGCGGGAGGTGTCCGATGCGGTGGTGCTGGGTGCGGACACCATTGTCGTGCTTGGGGATGTGATATTTACCAAACCGTCGGATGACCGGGACGCGGTGAGGATGCTCGATGCCCTTTCCGGGCAAAGGCACCGGGTCATCACCGGTTATGCGTGCATCGCGGTCGGGGATAACGGGATTGCCGAGGAGATAACCGGGTTCGAGGTTTCATGGGTGACCATGAGGAGGTTGTCCGGCGAGGAGATCGAGCGGTACGTGCAGGAGCATTCCCCCATGGACAAGGCAGGGTCCTATGCAATTCAGGAGATCGGGGAACGATTCATCGAGTGCATCGAAGGGGACTACGATAATGTGGTAGGACTGCCCGGCATACGGATACGGGGTATTCTCGATGACCTTTCCGCCCGGTTCGGCTGACGGGCATGCCTTACACGCTTAAAAATGCATTTTTCACAGTGGCTTAACACGATACATAGTGCGATAGAAGGACCATCGTATCCGCCGGCTAATCGAGCCGTGCATTCACGGCGGCCCCTGTCGGTGTGATTACATCACCTCCCAGTGTGGGGCAAGAACGGCCTTCGCACGATCGATTACGTTGCGCGCGGCCTCGTGTATCCTGCCCGGAGGGTCATCCGCCTGTTCGCATCTCTCGCCTTGACCGCTCAGTGTCCGGATAACCCGGTCGATACATGCCACAATGCCCGGGAGGTGATATCCGCCCTCCAGGCTGAGGATAAGCCTGCCGGGACAGAACGAAGCGGCCAGACCCATGAGGTCGGAGGTCATGGAGGCGAATCCCTTCTCGGTTAGCTCCATGCCTGCAAGGGGATCGCAATGAAGCGGATCGAACCCGGCTGAGACAAGGATCAGCTCGGGCCGGAACGTGCGGGCCACCGGTACGAGGATCTCCCGGAATATCGCCCGGTATTCACGGTCACCCTGACCATGGGGAAGCGGGATGTTTATGGTGAATCCCTTACCCGGCCCGGTGCCTGTTTCCAGCAGATGCCCGGTGCCTGGGTAGTGAGGAAACTGGTGCACGGAAAAGTAGAGGACCGTGGGATCCTCGTAGAAGGCATGCTGCGTGCCGTTTCCATGGTGCACGTCCCAGTCGCAGATGAGGACCCTGCGCACCCCGTGCCGTTTTCGCGCATATTTGGCTGCGATCGCCACATTGTTGAACAGGCAGAATCCCCTTGCCATGTCCCGCTCCGCATGGTGTCCCGGAGGCCTCACCAGGGCGAACACCGGTGACGGCTGGTCCCCGACAACCCGGTCCACCGCGTCGAGGAGCCCCCCTGCAGCCAGAACAGCCGCATCGAAGGAGTGTTCGGTGACCGGGGTATCCGGATCAAGAAGGGTGGGGAACCGGCGGATGTTCGCGATCCGCCTGATGTACGCACGTTCATGCACGAGGGCGAGCTCATCCTCCGATGCATGCCGCGGTCGGATATAGACAAGAGGAACGCATCTTTCTATGGATTCGAGGGCCTCATAGACGGCGGCGAGCCGCTTGGGCGATTCAGGATGGGGGACATGGTCCAGGTGCCGGAGATACCGGTCGTCCCTCACGATGCAGACCGTGTTCGCCTCCTTTTTCCCCATTCGTGTGTGCCCTTCCACATGCGATGGCGAGGATGGAGGAAAGGCGCCGTTTTCCACCTTTTACCCCGAATAAGCGCCCCCCTCCCCATACGATAGTGAGCGGTTGCGATACACTATAGCGAAATTGTATTTATATGACAATACTGATATCATAGTACGCGATTACCGAATAGTAACTATCTGTTCTCAATGAGGTATATGATCGTTACTGCGGATTGCACGAATGGTTGTCCATGAAAGGGATGTTTCTGCTGCGTGTCCGTGTCAGATAATTATTTAAACGAACCTGATCCGCACCAACCTTCCTCGCTCCACGAAGGGGTGCCCGAAGAATCCCCTCAGCCCCGCATCATCCCGCGGTCATCCCATATCCTGTCCAGGAAATTGATCGACGAGGATGTCCTGAAGGTGCTCTATCGACTGAGGAACAGGGGATTCATTGCCTACCTGGTGGGCGGATGCGTGCGGGATATCCTCCTCAACAGGGTTCCCAAGGACTTCGACGTATGCACCGATGCCACTCCCTCCCAGGTGAGGAGGACATTCAGGAATTGCCGGCTCATCGGGAGAAGGTTTCGTCTGGCCCACATCATCTTCAGGGGGAACAAGATCGTGGATGTTTCCACCTTCAGGCGGGAGCCCGATGTTATGCCTGAAACGGAGGACCGCCGGGAACTTGCCATATTGAGCAACCGCTGTTACGGCACCCCTGCCGATGATGCCTATCGGAGGGATTTTACCATCAACGCCCTGTTTTACGACATCCGTGACTTCAGCATCATCGACTATGTGGG
>JBLIRP010000148.1:0-5218 GCA_049472355.1 bacterium
GTGATCATTTGGATCGGGCGATTCCATGACGTGCCCCATGTTCACTCCTCCGATCGGATTCTTTGTGTCATGAGAACTCATAGATGCTCCTTTCCTGCTCTGTGTTTGGTCCTTCACCTTTATCCGCCTATGGCAGAATGTCCCGGGCATTACCCCAGGCCTTTGGCTACTATGACCGTTGCTGACTTCTGCCCGATCCCGCCAGGGATTACTCCAAGGCGCGCTATGTTTATCTGGCTGTTTGCTGCCTGTTTCGCTCGCACAGTAAGGCAGCTTTCCTGTGCGCCCAGGCTTGATCAACCAGTGGCCTGACTGGTTTTCTACAGCTTCGAGAAACACCGCTAAGCCGGACAGATCTCCCCGGATAAGGACGTGAACTTTCGCTACACAACCGCAGCATTTACCCTATCTCCCAAACCCGGGGCTTTGTTATGTTGTGCTAACTTGCCCGGAGACTGGGCCTTGTATGCTGTTTCTGTTCGTCGGCTCATAGCTTTGCACTCCGACTTCCTTCAGACGGTCCCTCGCGGTTCCGCCCTTGTCTTCGGCTAGTACTTTTGTTAACGTATACTTAACCATTAACAGGGTTTACATACAGGGGACTTTCACCCCATAAGTTCACGCCCATGCCGGGCGTACACAACTCATTTTACATTGACCCTCAGGCCTGCGGCCTTCGGGCAAGTGAATTCGATCGTTCGGCAGAGAAAATATAGTATTAACGTTGTCATTTTGATAAGCTATAACCAATTTGAGAGGTCATATAGTTAAATGCCTTCAGTGCTCAGAATTGGTCGATATAGATTTTTCTTCTATGCAGGTGATTTTGATGAACCCCCTCATATTCATGTTGAATGCGAGAATAAAATAGCCAAATTTTGGCTTGATCCTATAAGACTGGATAAAAGCGGAGGATTTAATCGAATAGAAATTAATAAGATTTATAAAATCATTCAAGAATATCAAAAAAAGCTAATGGAGGAGTGGGATGAATATTTTGGCAACTAAAAAACAAATACCAAATGCCATAGCTGTAACTGTAACAGAAGATACTCTATGTGTTGATTTAAGTGATGGTAGAACAATCTCTGTCCCTCTTGCCTGGTTTCCAAGACTTGTACATGCCACCAAAGAAGAACGCAAAAATTGGAGATTAATAGGCAAGGGAGAAGGTATCCATTGGGAGGATATAGATGAGGATATTAGTGTAGAAGGTTTATTGGCTGGGAAGCCATCAGGTGAGAGTCAAGAATCGCTTAAGAAATGGTTAAAAAAACGTAATTCCGTCCGAACAAGGCGCTCAACCTAAGATTGCTTGGCTGGCTGTGAAATGCCAACTCCTTTCTTATTTGGTCGCAAGCCAGGTTAGCTTTTTCGTTCGGCTTAAGAATTGTTTTTCATTTGCTGATTTGTTATCATATTAACAAATAGATAAATGGAGGTATACGATGTCCAATATAATGACAAAAGATCAAGCTCACAAACTTGTTGAAAAGATGCCAGAAGGTGCTACATGGGACGATTTTATTCATGAGATTTATGTGCGCGAAACTATTGAGAAAGGATTGGAGGATAGTAAAGCCGGCAGGACTAAGGATGTGAGCGAAATTCGTTCAAAATATAGACTTCCCAAATGAAGGTACATTGGACTGACAATGCAGGACATCATCTTGATGCTATTCATGATTATTTAGCACAAAACTCTCCAGAATATGCAATAATTGTTGTAGATAGGCTAACTCGTCGATCTCAACAAATCAGTACCTTCCCTTTCTCTGGTCGTATTGTTCCAGAATTTGATATTGAGCAAATCCGAGAAGTTATAGAGGGTCCTTATCGTATTATTTATTATATAAAACCTGATCAAATAGATGTTCTTGCAGTAATTCACAGTGCTATGCATATCTCAGAGGGAATAAATTCATAGAGTTACAGCCGAACAAGAGCGCTCGACCTGACCTGGGAACCCGTTGCGACCTCCTTTGTTCATCGGGTACGGGTGGTCGGGTTACCAGGCAGGTCACCTTTCACGTTCTCCGGTTAAAAAAAGTATAAGAGGCGATGCCCGAGAGTCCAAAGGGACTTGATGGTCATTCATGGAAAAAAGCGCCAGAAGGATGACTCCACGGTATCCTTTCACAAAATAGAGGAAAAACAATGCTCATCAAAAAGGGACAATGGCCGATATTGATCATCAATATCTGTGCGATACTCGTCTTTACCATCTTTTTTGTATCACGGCAAAACTACGAATTCCTGATCTACGTCGGCGTTATCATCTTTTTTCTGGTTCTTATCGTATCCACGAATCATATTATCAATTACCCATCGATCGTGCTCTGGGGCCTCACCATATGGGCGATCCTGCACATGTCCGGGGGATCGCTGTATGTGGGAGAAAGGCGCCTCTATGAGCTGATACTTATACCACTTGTCGGAGAGCCCTATTATATCTTCAAGTATGATCAGTTTGTGCATATCATCGGATTCGGTGTGGCCACCCTGGCGATGTATTATCTTCTCAAGCCGCTTCTAAAGGGTAATCATAATAAATGGATCAGCTTATCCATTGTGGTGGTGATGGCAGGACTTGGCGTGGGGGCGCTCAACGAGATCATCGAATTCATGGCAACGGTTGTAATGCCGCAAACCGGCGTGGGTGGCTATATAAACACGTCACTTGATCTTGTTGCCGATCTCATCGGCGCAATGGGTGCCATGGTCGTTATCGTTTTCAAGGAAAAGGGCGCCGTTGCGGCAGGGCATGCCCCGGGGCATGAGGCCCTTAAAGATTGAATAGATAAATCAATATATTTCACTATATCCTCCCTGGTATTCCTTTATTTTTTTTTCGCCATAATTTAAAATTATAGTAGTAAATTGCAAAATCATTACAAAATAACGGGAATAGTTGCACCAATCGAATGTATGGCAATAGTAACCAGTGAGGAAGGGGGTAGTGAGCATGAAAAAACAAACATGGTGCATAGTAATTCTTTTTGTATGCGGTATCATTGTATGCGCATCACCTGCCTATCGCACGAACTGTCTGGCACAGATGGGATGGCCGGCGTATACGCCGGGTGTTCTCTCTGATCCTCTCCTTGAATACATCCAGGCAGCCAGTCTTCCGGGGTCGATCATGGTAAGCGGATGCTGGGGATACCCCTGGTATGCGATACCGGGCGATTACCCGCTCCCCACCAATGCCTGGTCGTCCAAAAGCTACTACATGTTCTATCCGCCCATAGGATGGTTCAACAATATCTCCATATATCCCTTCTGGAACATCTATAATGTCGCTGATACCCTTCGTGATTTCCCCAATGCCGCAGCGCTTGCGCAGAGTCCGGCCATGTGGATAAACCTGCCCCGGGAGAGGTTCCTCTTTAATCCGGATCCCCTCAGCTACTATCTTGCCGGCGGGGTGCATTTCTTTTCCGGCGCGGTGCTTGGCCCCTATATGCTCTCATCCCAGAATAATCCAAGCATCGATCCCATGATCCTCAGGTACCTCAGTCTCATGGGGCTCTTCGATTACGCGGTGCCAAGTTGGCTGGCTGCACTTCCCACACCCTGACCGCAACCACGGCGAACCGGTGCCGGGCCCTCACCATGGCAGCACCAGGCATCGGTGTGAACAGGCCGGAGGGAGCATAGGGTGCCGTTCAAACGAATCCCGGGCCTGAAGGGAAGGCTCTATATACCCGAACCGCACCAGGGAGCAAAAAAACATGATTGCCCTGACTGCCATTCGTGCCAGAGGTGCAGCGATCGCAGGTGCAGCCTGTGCCGGGCAAAGAAAAAGAGGTGTCCGGCCATCTCCCCCAGGCAGGATGCGTAAACAATGATGCCCTCTGCCCGCCGATTGGCTTATGTGCAAAAACCGATGGTTAATTAGAAGGCATTTGTCACTCATCATGGGGAGGACACACCATGGAAAAGCAAAAGGCCTTGAACATTCTGAGCAGAGTCATAGAGGGGATCGCGATCGTGCGTTGTTCTGAATCGAACGGAACGGATTTTATGGAATGGCACGAGAACACAAGAGAGGCCTTGCGTATGATCTTCGGAGAAGGTTCCTCGGAGCTGAGTGAATTTGTGAGCATTCGTTTTGCCCCTGATTTCGAGACCGATGAGATAAGCGGGAGTGATTGCCAGCGATGGTTCTCCAGGGGCCTTGACAGCGCGGAAACCATCCTTTCCTCCATTAAGGATGAGATCGACAAGTATTGGCCGGATAACCTTGTATGACCTTATATAACCTTGTATAACACCGCGGAGGCCGTTCGTACACGGCCTCCGCGCTTTTTTTGCACGAACGGCGGCGGGTGCGATCCTGCTGCCGTCAATCAGAAAACCCCCCTTAAAGAAACACCGGCCATTCTGATTGTGACCTTGCACTGTTGCGGGCATATGTCTGCCCGCGCCCCCGGACGTAAGGTTTAAAATTAGAATTGCTGACAGTACACCCTCCTATTTAACCATACGCGTCCCGATGTGGTATAATATGCCCCCATGTATACTGTAACCACACGACACCCAACGTCGAGGTGAGCAATGATAAACCCGCATGCTGCCGGAAATACGATCGTTCACGCCAGGGAAACAGGGGGGACGTCGCCATGACCACGGTCGATTCCGCCCCCACCATGGATTTCATCCGGGCCATCATTGTCGAGGACATCAAGAACAACAAGAACAACGGGAGGGTCCATACCCGGTTTCCTCCCGAGCCGAACGGGTTCCTCCACATCGGACACGCCAAATCCATCTGCCTCAATTTCGGGATCGCCGCCGAATTCAAAGGGCTGTGCAATCTCCGGTTCGACGACACCAACCCGAGCAAGGAGGAGATAGAGTATGTGGAGTCGATCATGGAGGATGTGCGATGGCTGGGCTTCGACTGGGAGGATCGCCTCTACTATGCCTCGGACTATTTCGGCCGGCTCTACGAATACGCGGTGCAGCTCATCCAGGCGGGCAAGGCATACGTGTGCGACCTGAGCCAGGACAGGATCAGGGAATACCGGGGCACCCTGACCGAACCGGGCAAGGAGAGCCCCTATCGCAACCGGCCGGTTGAGGAGAACCTGGACCTGTTTCGACGCATGCGGGAAGGGGAATTCCCTGACGGCTCCCGGGTGCTCAGGGCGAAGATCGACATGGCCTCCCCCAACCTGACCATGCGGGACCCGGTCATGTACCGCATCCTGCA
>JBLIRP010000015.1:0-53034 GCA_049472355.1 bacterium
GATGCGCTCCCCCTCCTTCATGTAGGCGGGGACCTGCACCACCAGGCCGGTCTCCGTGACCGCCGTCTTGGTCTGGGCAGCTGCAGTGGCGCTCCTGACCACCGGATCGCACTCCGTGATGACCTGCTCCACCACAAGGGGGAGGTCCATATTCACCACATTTCCGTTGAAGATGTGAAGGGTTACCTGCAAGCCCTCGACCAGGAATGGCTGCCGGTCGCCGATCTGTTCCTCGTGGAGGGTGTGCTGTTCGTAGGTCTCGAGATCCATGAACACGTATTCATCCCCGTTTTGATAGAGGAATTGTCCTCCCCTACGGTCGAAATCGGGCTCGTCGACCATGTCCCCGCCCTTGAAGGTCATGTCCAGGACCTGTCCGGTGAGCAGGTTCCTCCCCTTTATCTTGACCAGCATATTTGCCCCCCGCGCCGAGGGGGTCTGCTTGGTAATGTCCATGACCACATAGGGGGTGCCTTCCGTCTGAAACACCCCTCCCCTTTTCAGGTCATTCACGATGATCTGGGCCATAGCGTTGCATCTCCTCTCCCGGGAAATTCCGGCGTGTTGCGGTCACGATCGGCAGGACACATGTACGGTGCATCGATCGATGTGAACCGGCAATCCTGATGGTAACCGTAGCATTTACATTTTTTCTATTGTATCACGGATATGATGGCAAGGGCCATAGATCATTTGTGAATACCGTTACGAAGCAGTATACTGGGGGCATAACCATTACGGGAGTATCCTCCTCCATGCTTCGACACGGGTGCAGCGAATAGTCCTCTCTCAGGGCTGAAAACAGTGCGCCGCTGGGACAGAGAGATCCTGAACCACGGGGGACGGGCCTGTACAGCGCGATGGAAGGGAGAATGAAGACCTATCTTGATTGCATACCCTGTTTTTTCCGGCAGGCCTTGGAGGCGGCCCGGATTGCGGGTGCGGATGAGCCAACCCAGAAGCGTATCCTCGAGGAGGTGGGGAAAACCCTGCCCTCCATCTCCCTGGAGGCATCCCCGCCCGAGATAGGGGAGACCATCTATCGCATGGTGCGAGAGGTGACGGGCATCGGTGATCCCTACCGTTTGTTGAAGCAGGAGAGCAACCGGCGCGCCCTTGCAATCTACCCGGACTTGAGACAGAAGGTGCATGAATCGCATGATCCGATCCTTACCGCAGTGAAGCTTGCCATTGCGGGAAATATCATTGATTACGGCATAGGGAGTTCCGTGAATATACGCGATGAGCTGCAACGAATCCTATGCATCGAACAGAATGCCATAGAACGGGAGGGGGCCGGGCTCTTCAACTACCCCGCGTTCAGGGATGCGATCGAGAAGGCGCAGACCATCCTCTATCTTGCCGACAATGCAGGGGAAACCGTGTTCGACCGCGTGCTGATCGAGGAGATACGACTCCGGTGGGGGGAAAAGGAGATCGATTATGCGGTAAAGGCAGGGCCGGCCATCAATGACGCCCTGGCCGGGGATGCAACGGCCTGCGGGATACATCAGAGCGCACGGGTCATCTCGGCGGGGCTCCAGGCACCGGGAACCATCCTCCGGCTCTGCTCGAAGGAATTCGTCGAGTTGTTCGAACAGGCCGACATGGTGATCAGCAAGGGACAGGGGAATTTCGAGGCCCTCTCCCAGGAGAGGCGATCCATCTTCTTTCTGTTCATGGCAAAGTGCCCGGTGGTGGTCAAGGAACTGCGCTGCGGGCTGAGGGATATCATTCTCCTCCATAAACCGGCCCATGGGAGCGATGTCTCAACAACCGCCCCTTCGGCATGGGTCCGATCCAATCGAATAACCAGTTCATCGAAAAGGGATGACGGCCATGGAGATAACAATACTTTTCAATAGCGAAGGAATAAGTAACGATTTTGCAACCGGTTGGGGATTTTCCGCACTGGTCGACGGCAGTATCCTGTTCGATACGGGCGAGAAGGGCGACGCCATGCTCGCCAATTGCGGGTGGCTGGATATCGACGTGGCCGGTATACAGGCCGTGGTCATCTCCCACGATCATTGGGACCACACCGGTGGCCTATGGGCCATCCTTAAAAAACGAAAGGGAATCCCGGTGTATGCCTGTCCCGGATTCAGCAGCGAATTCAAGGGAAAGGTCAAGGAGGCCGGCGGGAGACTCGTGGAGGCGAAGGGATTTTTGGAGATCAAGAAGGACATGTTCGTGACCGGGGAGATCCTCGGACCCTCCTCAGGCCCCACCATCACGGAGCAGGCAATGGTCATCAAGAGGGGACGAGGACTCGTCACCCTCACCGGATGCGCCCATCCGGGGATAGTGAACATGCTTAAGGCGATACAGGGGCACTTCCCCGGGGTGGGGCTCCATTTCGTTCTGGGTGGATTTCACCTGATGGACAGCGGTCGCAGCAGTATACAGGATGTGGTGGAGGGTTTCCGCAGGATGGGGGTGGAAAAGGTGTCCGCCACCCACTGCTCAGGAAGCGAGGCGGAGGCCCTCTTCAGCGCAGCATACGGTGAGGCCGCGATCAAGCTCCGTGTGGGAAAGCGGATCGAGATTTAGCCCGGAAATAATCGCCCAACATCCTGCGGGAATGGAGGGCACACAGGCGCCCCCCCCATTCCCCTTCTCCACAATGCATTGAGCAATTGCGATCAGAATATGCTCAAAAGGACCACCAGGGTTTCACCACCACGGGAGACTGTATCCGTGCAAACCCTCCCCGCTCATCGTACACCGTTGCATTCATCAGGTAAACCCCGGGAAAGTTCGGCGTGAAGCTCCAGTTGTAGGTCCCGGCTATCGGCTGGCCGGACGTCCCGATGGAGGATGCTGCATACACCCGGTCAGCGTCAGGGTCTATGACCCCGAATGTCCATGCAGCGGTCTGACCCGCCTTGGTGACCATGGGAAATGTCGGGGTATACACCGGTATGGGCGGGTGATTCAGCCACCCGTAAGACGCATAGGTTTGGTAGTTGTATGCCTGGGATGTTCTACCGGTTCCGAAATCCTGCAAGGACCATGATTGGTATGACGGGATATCCCCCTGGTATGAGAACATCCACTGCGCAGGAGTTGTCTGGGCGATCGCCTGGACAGCCAGGACCATGCCCAAAATCCCTATGAGCATTGCTATGACAGACTTTTTCATGGCTCTCCTCCTTGATGGGGTGGGCGGGACATGAAAGATACATGTATGGAATACCATTGTAGACGCCGAGCGCTGCCGGGCGTTACGCCCCGTCGCAGGCTGCAAGGTTGCCAGGCAAAAACCCATATGCACAGAAATGAGGCTTGCGGGTAATGGGGGAAATGGGGGACAACGAAATGCTCGTCGTGGAATACGAGCAAGGAGGATTTCCGCCTGCGGTCCTGGCGGACCAGCGGCGTGTCTACTGATTGACGGAGGGTGCCAACAGGGTGTTGATGTTCCTGATGAGTTCATCCATGTCGAACGGCTTGTACATCATCTGGTCGGCAGCGCTGAACTCCATGAAAAACTTCTCCCGCTCAGGATCATTATCCAACCTGCGGGCGGTGAGAAGGAGCACGATGATGTCCTTTGCGATCTTTCCAACCTTCATCGCCTCCTTGATGAAGCGAGAGACCCTATAACCATTCTCTTTCGGGAGCATCACGTCGAGGACCACCAAGTCCGGCATCTGTTCCCCGACCTTATCAAGTGCCTCATGTCCGTCATAGGCGGTCAATACCTCAAAACCTTCCTGTTCCAGGCTGAATTTTATGGTCTCGACGATGTCAGGTTCATCATCCACGATGAGAATCTTTTTCTTCGACATGACCTCTCCCCCTTACTCGTCCATGATCCCGCAATCACTCCCTTGCCTCGTGCGCATTCTCGCCGCCGGGTGGCATCTCCGCATATATCCTCTGGGGCATCTTTCCCTTCACGCCTTAATGGTGACGAACACCCCACCCTTCTTACTGCATAAGGAAAAACTCGGGATTCGATATTCTCTCGATTTCCACTACCTTATGTGCACCGATCGTTTCGCTTCCGTAGCAGCGTGCCTCCGCCTGAAATCATATAAGCACAGTTTTCAGTATAGCCGATAAAGCTCTTTCTTGTCAATAAATATGCAATCACCGGTGTCTCGGTATCATTACCGGTCAATGCATTAACGCCGCATCGGTTTCCGGTGCCATAAACCTAAGCCATTACCTTTACGATCAACGTCTCTCCCGTTGTCCCCTCGTCGGGATAGGTAGCGATCCCCAGCGACAGATTTGTCTTGGATGTCTTCTTTCCTGCTGCAAACCGATGCTTATAAAATTGATCCATGATCCTTTTTTCCACGACAAGGGCTCCCTCGTGAGGGGTGTCGTGCAGGATCACCACGACCCTTCCATCCAGTCTCTGGTACTCCAGCGTATCACGATCCTTTCGTATGCTGTCGAAGACGACGCGGCAGACCTGGTCCATCAGTCTGAACGTCTCCTTGTTCCCATAGGTTTTCTTCAGGTAGTCAAAGCTTTCCAGTCTCACCATCATCAATGAAAAGATGGTCTTGTTGTCACGGGCATTGATGATGGCATTATCCACCAGGTCCGTCAGTATCCGCTGGCTGTTGTAAAGAGGAAGGATGAAGGCGAATTTGGTCCCTATGCCATACTCGCTTTCAACCCATATCGTGCCCTTATGCCCTTCTATCAAGCCCTTTATGATTGCAAGGCCGAGGCCGGTTCCCTGCCTCGAGGTGGTGCTGAGGGATTTCTCCACCTGGTAGAAACGGTCGAAAATCCTCTCCAGGTCATCGGGTTGGATGCCGATCCCATTATCCTCTACGGAACACTCGATGAACTTTCCCTCATTCGATCCCTCACCAAGCACCTCCTTGATCGTGATCCGGATTTCCCCGCCCTCCTTGGTAAATTTGATGGCATTGTCAATGAGGTTGGTGAAGACCTGCCCGAGTTTGTCCTTGTCCCCGTGAACCAGCGGCATATCACACGTCACCTCTTTGGAGATGGTGATGTTTTTCGCCTCAGCCCGCTGCCTGATGGAGGATATGGAGACATCGATGGGCTCGTTCAAATCAAGGCAGGTGAATATGAGTTTCATCTTCCCTGCCTCTATCTTCGAGACATCCAGCAGATCGGCAATGAGGGTCATTAGGCGATTGACATTCCTCGTTGCGATGTCAAGAAACTTCCTCTGATTCGGATTGATCTCACCGGTCTTCCCGCCCAGGATGATATCAACGGCATTCTTCACGCTGGTGAGGGGACTCCTGAGTTCGTGGCTCACCACGGAGATCAGGTCCGTCTTCATCTCATCAAATTCCTTGAGGGTCTCAATGCGTATTCGGTTGGACACCAGGATATGCTTCAGGTTCTTGATCTCCATCTCCTTTACCACCATATACCCGCAAAAAAGAAGGATGAAGGCGGTGAAACCCAGAAGGAAGACATTCATCTCATAGGAATCGAGGATCCGCTCCCCGACCTCGGGGCTCCCCCAATAGAAAAAGACGAGAATGATGAAGGCGGCAAGGGCCAACAGCAGGATCAAGGTAATGGTCCATAACTGCCAGTCGCGCCGCTCCAACTCATTGAATTGGTTATCTTTTTTGGACATTAGCATCCCCCCACAGCGTTCTGAAGAAAATCCTTTGCCTTTTGATATGGGATCTCATTCCCTGTCAAACTGGTATGTGGATCGGGATTCTTCGTTTAATAGGGGCGTGCATGAGATAGGTCTCTCCCCCAACCATATTCCTCCATAGTTATATCTTCGGGAATCCCGCCCATTTCCTTCTATCAATCTGATAAGTATATTGTATTCCTTTGAAATATGTCAATATATTTTTCAATATGTTTATATAAAAAAAATGTGGCTTTATATATAATTAAATATAAATGGTCGCACGGTATGGGAGAAGGGGAAGGGGAATGGCCTTCGGAATGCCCTTCGGAGATGACATGCGAAGGTGATTATGGTAGACTTTCCATGAAACACGAACATAATAAGGAACAACGCACTGCGTGGAGGATACAGGGAATGCCGAACATCTCAAAGACCGACACAATATGGTTTAACGGGCAATTCGTGAACTGGGACGACGCCAAGATTCATGTCCTCTCCCACGTGATCCACTACGGATCGAGTATCTTCGAGGGGATGCGCTGCTACACCACCAAAAAGGGGCCGGCTTGTTTTCGTTTGAAGGACCACATCAACCGCCTCTTCGATTCCGCCAAGATCTACCGCATGACGATTCCCTATTCCAGGGAAGAGTTGTCAGAGGCCATCCTGGAGACGATTCGAACAAACAACATGCAATCCTGCTACATCCGGCCGATTGTATTCAGGGGGTACGGCGAGATGGGGGTCAATCCATTGAAATGCCCGGTGGATACCGTGATTGCCGTGTGGGAGTGGGGGGCGTATCTCGGCCAGCAAGGCCTGGAAAAGGGGGTATCGGTCCGTTTCTCCTCCTGGAACCGGCTCGCGCCGAATACCATGCCGGCCATTGCAAAGGCGGGGGCCAACTACATGAACTCCCAGCTCATCAAGATGGAGGCAAATGCGGACGGGTATATGGAAGGGATCGGACTGGACACCATGGGATACGTGAGCGAAGGGGGAGGCGAAAACATCTTCATGGTGAAGAACGGAAAGATCTACACACCCTCCACAGGCTCCTCCATCCTGCCCGGGATCACCCGTCATTCGGTCATCGTTCTGGCGCGCGAGCTCGGCTACTCGGTCAATGCCCGATCAATCCCCAGGGAGGCATTCTACATCGCCGATGAGGTCTTCTTCACCGGGAGCGCAGCGGAAGTCACCCCGATTGCCCAGATCGACCATATCGAGATCGGCACTGGAACCCGCGGCCCTGTGACCAAGGCATTGCAGGATGCATTCTTCGGCATCACCTCCGGAGAGGCGGAGGACCGGCACGGATGGCTCACCCTGGTATGAATCGGCGGGGAGTCCCCCGGACGCCTCGCGATTCAAGGGCAGTATTCACATGAAGATCAACAAACGATTCATCCCCCTTATCATCATCCTCTGCGTAATCATTGCAGGTGCCGGTTTGGCAGGGCTTAAGTGGCTCGCTAAAAACGGCAATCATCGGATCACCTTTTCAGGAAACGTGGAGCTTACGGAAGTAACCATCTCCTTCAAGATCCCGGGTAAGCTCGTAGATCTCACTATGGATGAAGGGGATTCAGTCCGCAAGGGTATGCTCGTCGCCCGGCTCGATCAGGAGCAGCTCGAAAGCCAGCGTGACCGGGCAAAAGCTGCGCTTGCAGCTGCGGAGGCCCACCTCGCCCAACTGAAAACGGCCATACAATACCAGCGAGAAACGACCCTGGGCCAGATCGAGCTGCGCACTGCGGAATTGAAACAGGTGGAAAGCCAGTTACAGGAGCTTCTCTCCGGCTCCCGTTCCCAGGAGATCGCCCAGGCCCAGGCCGCAGTGGATGCCGCGCGAACCGAGTCGGTCAGGGCAGGGAACGACTGGGAGCGGGCCCAGGCCCTCTACCGGAACGAGGATATCTCGACCGCCCGGTATGAGCAGATCAAGACCCGTTTTGAGAGCGCCAAGGCATCCCTGACCCAGGCAGAGGAGCGACTCGGCCTGCTGATCGAGGGACCGCGCAAGGAGGATATCGCATCCGCCCGGGCGCAGGTGGACCGGGCACGGGCAGCGGTGCGATTGGCGGAGGCACAAAAGATCGAGACCCTGAGGAGGGAGCAGGAGGCGGACATGGCCGACGCCGAGGTTGACCGGGCACGCGCTGAGCTGGCCCTCATCGAGTCCCAGTTAAAAGACGCGGTCACACACTCCCCTATTGACGGGATCGTCCTGGTGAAGGCCGCCGAGGAGGGTGAGGTGCTGGCAGCCGGCACCCCTGTGGTGACCATCGGGGACCTGTTCCATCCCTGGATCAGGGGATACATCAACGAGAGGGATCTGGACCGGGTCAGGCTGGGGCAGGAGGTGCGCGTCACTACGGATTCGGGAAAGACCTTCCAAGGCACCCTATCCTTCATCGCCTCCGAGGCGGAGTTCACCCCCAAGCAGATCCAGACCAAGGAGGAACGGGTGAAGCTCGTCTACCGGGTGAAGGTGGACCTGGAAAACCCGGAGGGTGCCCTGAAGCTCAACATGCCGGTTGATGCCGAGATCCTCCCCGGCGATGGAAGGGGTCCCCATGGGAGCGGATGATTCCACGGTTATCCGCACCTCGAGCCTCTCCCGGCGATTCGGGGACCTCACCGCAGTGAGTTGCCTGACCCTGGAAATCAAACGGGGTGAAATCTTCGGCCTGGTGGGGCCGGACGGGGCGGGAAAGACCACCACCCTGCGCCTGCTGTGTGGGCTCCTTGATTCCACCGAAGGCCGGGCATTCGTGGCAGGCGCCGATGTGGCGCGGCACCCCGAATCGGTGAGGGACCGCATCGGATACATGGCCCAGCGTTTCGGCCTGTACGGCGATCTCACGGTGGGAGAAAACATGGACTTTTACGCGGACCTGTTCGGCATCTCCCGGACGGACAGGGAGCGACTCACCGGGGACCTGCTCAGGATGACCCGGATGGAGCCCTTTGTGAAACGGCGGGCCCAGCAACTCTCAGGCGGCATGAAGCAGAAGCTTGCCCTCATGTGCACCCTGCTCCACCGCCCCCGCATCCTCCTCCTGGATGAGCCCACCACCGGGGTGGACCCGCTGTCCCGGAGGGATTTCTGGGCCATTCTCTATGGACTGGTCAAGGAGGGGATGACCATCCTGGTGACCACCGCGTATATGGATGAAGCGGAGCGGTGCAACCGGGTGGGCCTGATGCACAACGGCCGCCTCATTCGATGTGACACACCCGAGGCGATCCGAAAGGGCCTTGAGGAGGAGTGCTACGAGGTGCAGGCACCGGACCTGCGGGAGGCCCGAAGGGCTTTGCTCGCCTGCGAAGGGGTGCTCAGCGTTGAGCCCTCCGGCTCCTCCCTGCACCTGTTTCTCTCCCCGGAAAAGACCTCGCCCGAGGTATTGGAGCGCACCCTGAAAACCCAGGGTCTCGCACCCGTCACCCTCACCCTTATCCCCCCCTCCCTGGAGGATGTGTTCATCGCCCTGATTCAAAAGGCATCCCATGAGTACGCAGGCGCCTGCACCAGCGGTTGAGATCGAGGGCCTGGTCAAGCGCTTCGGTGACTTCGTTGCCGTTGACCATATCTCCCTTTCCGTATCCCGTGGGGAGATCTTCGGGTTCCTGGGGCCGAACGGCGCAGGGAAATCCACCACCATCCGTATCCTGTGCGGGCTCCTCCAGCCCTCCGAGGGACGGGCACTGGTAGGCGGCATCGACGTGTCGCGCGATCCGGAGGGGGTGAAGCGAAACATCGGGTACATGTCCCAGAGGTTCTCCCTGTACGACGATCTCACCGTCGAGGAAAACATCTCCTTTTTCAGCGGCATCTACGGGGTGCCGGAAAAGGAGCGTCATGAGCGGTGGGAATACGTACTGGGGATGGCAGGGCTTGAGGAGCGGAGGAAAACCATGACCCGTCACCTTCCCGGGGGATTGAAACAGCGCCTTGCCCTGGGCTGCGCCATCCTGCACCGCCCTCCGATCCTCTTTTTGGACGAGCCCACCTCGGGCGTCGACCCCCTGGCCAGGAGGGGATTCTGGGACCTCATCTACCTGCTTTCGGCGGAGGGGCATACGATCTTCGTATCCACCCACTACATGGACGAGGCCGAGTATTGCCACCGCCTGTCCCTCATGTACCGGGGAAGGATCATCGCCCTGGGGACCCCGTCATCCCTGAAGGGATCCTTTTCGGCTCACGCCCTCCTCACGCTCGATTCCTCATCCCCCCTGGAGAGCATGAGGGCCATCGAGGGACTGGAGGGTGTCCTGGACGTAGCGGTATTCGGCAGGGGGCTGCACGTGCGGGTGATGGATACGGAAGCCGCTTCCTCCCGCATCCGCTCCACGCTGGAAGGGCGGGATATCGAGATACGGAGGCTGGAGCCCATCCGGCCCTCCATGGAGGACGTGTTTGTCGCCATGATCGAGGAGGAGGAGCAAAAGTCGCCATGAACCTCCGGCGCACAGGTGCGTGCTGCGGTTTCACAAGCGGCTTGATTGAACCGACGCCGGTTTATACACTACATCCGGGAGTCTTTATCACGACCCGATTATATACCCCGCTGGTTGAACCGCACGAGAATCATCTCGATAATAGACCAACCGGCAATCAACAAAAAGAACTCAGGGATTGTGACCCCTGTCGGCCTCAAGCACATGGCCCTGCGATGATTTCAATACCCTTCCGAAATTGCGCACTATTGGTATGCTTGAATCCCTTATCCGGTAAACCTCCTTTGTCCTTTTCAGGATACCTTCCCCTCTCCAGAGATTCTCCGGTACACCATTCTCCGCTTCACCATCTGCTAAGTTCTAATTGATTATTTGCATTGACAAAAATTGAAAACCCTGCCTATAATTTCGTGCTGAAAAGCAAACCCTTATCATTATCATTTATCATTAGGTCTTTGAGCCGGACCATGAGTTTGCTGGGGCATTCGAGGGATGCTGTAATTATTCCGCTGATTCGGCATTGGCGGGTAATTTTGACGGCTGGAGATATTTTTGCAGCGCCTGCGACGAGTGAGCATTTTAATCTTATGCAGCAGGTGGCAATGGGTGCAGGTGCGGCGGTTGCTATATGCAAAGACGAAATTGATGATACAATTATCGACAAAAATACTGTGGTTGTTTTTGATTCGGATAATGAACTGAGTATTTATGATGGATTGCGGCATTTGCTCGGCAGGATGGTACTTTCACGGAAAATGGCCAAAACGGGATACGATTAGTTAAGAGAAAATTATAGTGGGGATGAAATGCTTATTAGGATGGTATCGATTTAACAAAATTCTTTTCAATGGCATTCTATCAGAGGAAAATCATAATGATCAACAACTCTGTTAATAAGTATTTTTTTATGGTTCTTTTTTCTATTGCTGCAGTTTTATTATTTGCATGGTATTCAAATATAAATTGCAATTATCCATACTATTTTATATGGGATATGGACCATCATACAACTGTTGATACTGTTTTAATTCAAAGCGACTTGCTGCCGGATCATACTTGCCATCCAGGTTTTGGTATGAACCTAATATTTGTGCTCAGCGAGAGGATGGCCCATTTGATGGGAAGTATCTCGTCTTTAACTTTAAGCGATCTATCTGTATCATTAAATCCTGCAGCGTGTATGGCTGAGCTTACAGATTATCTTAGGAGACATTCACCTTACTTATCGATAGCGACAGTATTATTTCTGTGTTTCGGACTTCAGTTGATCTTTAATTTACCGACGTGGTTCTTAATGGTTGTTATCGGAGTATTTGGGCTGCAGGAATCATTCAGCTATCAATCAGCCATGGTACGCACCGAGCTTTACAGTCTTTTTTATTGGAGCTTTGCTGTTTTAATGGCTTCAGCGTCTCTTAGATTTAAAGGATTTGTAAAAAGGCAAATATTCCTTGTAATAGGAGGAATTCTTGCAGGATTGTGCTTTATGGCAAAGATGCAATCCCTTTTTTATTTAGCTGCACTACTGATTTTTTGGATTATAGGAAGTTCTTTATTGTGTGATGAACGAGAGAGCGTTAAAAAAGTTAGGAGCAAGGGGAATAAGCTTTTTATTTTTTTGGCAAGCATATTTAGTTTTTTTATATTTTTGACTTTAATCCTTGTTTCATATAACATATCAATACCAAAAGGGATTCCGCTTTGGGCGAAATCTTTTGGCATAAGACCTCTGGCCGTCATTTTCCTCATTGGTTTTTTGTTCTTGCTGATAATCCAATTTATTAATTATCGCAAGGACAAGAGTTCTGACATCTATTATATGTTTTCTATGTTGAGTGTCGTTGGATTTGGATTCATTTTGTCCTTTGGGATGTATTTTCTTGTATATGGTTTGCAAGCAGGATTGTCGCTTAAGTATCTTTTGATTACTTTTAAGATGGTTTTTCTAAGAGAACCTGAAAGACTTCTAATTCCGAAAATTTCTGATTATATTTCTAACTTTGCTATATGTGTAAAATATAATCCTACCATATTTCTTGTAAACATTGTTTTTTTCTTGATTTTATTACTTGGGCATTTTAAAGGATTTGTAAAGCTAAAAAAAAAGGAATTAGTTCTTTTGATTTTAGTTTTTTTTATTGCATATCTTAATATTATGGTAGGCACGCGTCTTATATTGAGGGACAATTTATGGCGAGAAGTTATTATAAATTTTCTTAGCCTGTTTTGTTTCGGCATTATTCTGGGACGTTCTGATAAAGGCAAAAAGAAAGCGGTTCAATTAAGCGCTGTTTTGTTTGTATTGATAATTTTAGCGAATATAAATCATCTACGCAATATACGGGACAGGCTGGATGCCAATTTTAATCATTATGGGTGGCAGAAAGGAAAGGTATTCGACGGAGTATACAAATACAATCAAATCAAATACCATCAATTGATGCATCAGAGATATGATGCCACTACAGCCTGGATTGGTGCAAGGATGGCTGTTGAGCATAAGAAAATCAGAGAGGTAGCTGATTTTGTTTTTAAGAACCAGGAAATAACACACAAAAATATTGGGGTAGCATTTGAAGGATTCAGTGTTTGGAGCGATTCCTTAGATTATAAAATTGTGGAAGTTCCACCTGCTTTAAGGGGAGACATTGTTGTGGACAGCCAGAGCGTTCCGTTAGGGAGCAAGCATTATTTCAAAGAAGAATGTGTGACTGCTCATAATGAATACAGCGATTATTTGGACAAGTTTAAAAAAGGCACTTCGCCCAAGAAACTGGTGATTCTGCCAAGAGTGGATTTGCGAATATTATTATTTGTGTCTGATGACGATGTCCGCAGTTTATTAAGTGAGAGGATAACTGAAACCCCTTATTCGGTAATTCTAAGAAATGAGAGTAGTTCTAAGATAGGGCTGAAGGGATTGTTAATTAATAATTATTGTGAGCTTGATGTAGGTAAAATTAAAAAGAATTACTTTTTTGTAATTCATGAAATATGAATGACGATTTAAAGCTGAAATTCCAAATTGGTTAGAAAAAGGGATAGAAGTTGGATAGGAAAATAAATTATGATTTGAGAATAATTGAATCGAAGCGGTATAAGAATCCGGGTTATTATAATGAAATAGACCGATACTGCAAGTTTGTGGTCTGCAAAGGCATGAGGGTTCTTGAAATAGGTTGTTCTACAGGAAGACTTCTGGATGCTGTTTGTCCGTCTTATGGATTGGGTGTGGATATAGATGAAAAAAAAATAGAGGCAGCAAAAGAAATTCACAGTGTTAAGAATAATCTTGAGTTCATAGCAGATGATGTTGAGACGATGGATTTTTCAAATAGAGGTTCATTTGATTATATCATTATTTCTGACGTGCTGCCGTTGCTAAAAGATGTGCAAAGAACGCTTGCTAATCTAAAATCTATTTGTACGCCTTTTACAAGGCTGGTAATTACGTATCACTCCAACCTTTGGAGGCCTGTGCTTGGATTTGCTACGTTAATTGGGCGGCGCAGTCCTGATCCGAGCTATAACTGGCTTTCCACAAATGATATAAAAAACCTACTTTGCCTTGCAGGTTATGAAGTGGTAACAACATCAAGCAGGACACTGTTACCGATACGGATACCATTAGTGAACTGGTTTTTTAATCGATTGCTTGCAAAGATGCCTATTTTTAGCTCATTATGTTTGACATGGGGTATAGTTGCCAGGCCAAGCCCCGGCACGGTCAGCAGTGGCAGGAGTGAGGAGCCGACGGTGTCGATTGTGATTCCGACCCGCAATGAGAGGGGGAACATTGAAGATGCATTTACGCGAACACCAAAGATGGGAAAGTCGACGGAACTGATTTTTGTGGATGGACACTCGGACGACGGGACTATAGAGGAAATCAAAAGATGCATGGATAAATATGGCAAGGAATGGCATCGAGCGGTCCTTATTAATCAGAGCGGCAGGGGAAAGGGACAGGCTGTTCGGCAGGGATTTGCCCAGTGCGAGGGTGACGTTTTGATGATACTTGATTCTGACCTCACGATGCCGCCCGAAGAATTGCCGAAGTATTATAATGCTATTGTAACGGGGAAGGGAGAGTTTATAAATGGCTGCCGGCTGGTTTATCCAATGGAAAAGAAGGCAATGCGGTTCCTGAACATGATAGGGAATTACTTTTTCGCGGGATTGTTTACGTGGCTGTTAGGGCAGAGGATCAAGGACACCCTTTGCGGGACGAAGGTTTTATGGAAGCATGATTATGAAAGGATTGCGGCGAACCGGTCTTATTTTGGTGAGTTCGACCCGTTCGGAGATTTTGACCTTTTATTCGGGGCGGCCAAGCTGAACCACAGGATTGTAGATATGCCCATTAGATATAAAGAGCGAAGCTATGGGGAGATAAAAATAAACCGCTGGCAGCATGGGTGGCTTTTGCTGAAGATGAGTTTTACCGCATTTTGCAAGCTGAAGCTGTCGTGATCAGCTTTGCGGTTTAGAAAGATTAGCGCATCGTGAAATTTGAATTCATGATTTTAAGTCAGAAATAACCTTTTGACAGAATCGACGAAGGAGGAGCAAAAGTCGTCATGAACCTCCGGCGCACAGGTGCGGTGGCGCGAAAGGAGTTCCTGCACATCCTGCGGGACCCCAGGAGCCTGGTCATGGCCCTGGCCCTCCCCATGGTCCTGCTTCTGCTTTTCGGCTATGCCCTCACCCTCGACGTGGACCGCATCCCCACCCTGGTGTACGACCACGACCGAAGCCCCCAGAGCCGGGCACTGATCGCCCGGCTCGAGGGATCACGCTATTTCAGGGTGTGCGGGTTTGTCTCCACGTATGCGGAGATCGAAAAAAGGATCGACCGCGACGAGTGCCTGGCTGCCCTGGTCGTCCCACCGGGATACGGAAGGGACATCCTCGCCGGGAAGGAGGCGAAGGTGCAGTTCATCATCGACGGGAGCGATTCCAACACCGCCTCCATAGCCCTGGGGTATGCGGAGGGTCTCATAACCTCCTTCTCCAGACAATTACAGATCGAGGCCCTGGAGCGAAAGACGGGGGAGGCGCCCCCGGTGCCGGTGGAGGCGCGGTTGCGGGTGTGGTACAACAGCGAGATGGAGTCCAAGAACTTCATCGTGCCCGGGCTGGTGGCGGTGATCCTGATGATCATCTCCTCCCTGCTCACCTCCCTCACCATTGCCCGGGAATGGGAGATGGGCACCATGGAGCAGCTCCTCTCCACCCCCCTGCGCTCCACCGAGTTGGTGCTGGGGAAGATGACCGCCTTTTTTGCGGTGGGGATGATCGACGCCCTGATCGCCATCGGGATCGGGGTGCTCGTGTTCGGTGTTCCCCTGCGGGGGAGCGGCATCCTGGTCTTCGTCACCTGCTGCGTGTTCCTGTTCGGGGCACTGTGCACGGGGATCATGATCTCCGCCCTCACCCGGCAGCAGCTTCTCGCCTACCAGCTGGGGATCATCACCTCGTTCCTGCCGGCGTTCCTCCTGTCCGGGTTTGTGTTCGCCATCGAAAACATGCCCCGCATCATCCGGATCATCACCCACATCATCCCCGCCCGCTACTTCATCACCATGCTGAAGGGAATCTTTCTGAAAGGGGTGGGACTGGGCGTGCTCTGGATGGAAATGGGGCTTCTCCTTGCGTATGCGGCCGTCGTCTTTTCGATCGCCACCCGGAAACTGAAACAGAAGCTGGGGTGACGGGATGTGGAAACGGGTCCTGGAGATCGTAAAAAAGGAATTCAATCAGGTGCTGCGCGACCCGCGGATGCGGGTGGTGCTGCTGGTTCCTCCCCTGGTGCAGACCATCATCTTCGGCTATGCCATCAACATGGACGTCTCCCATGTACCCATCGCCTGGATGGACCGGGACCGCACCCCGGCAAGCAGGGAGCTTCTCGCCGCCTTCAGCGGCTCCCCTTACTTCGAGGTATCGGCCGTGATCACCAGGGAGGAGGAGGTCAAATCCCTGCTCGATAAAGGGGAGGTGAAGGGAGTGATTCGGGTGTCGCCCGGATTCGGCAGGGATATCCTCAGGCAGAAGACCGCAGGGGTGCAGATCCTGGTGGACGGCACGGATTCGAATACCGCCTCCATCGTATCGAGCTATGCCAGCCAGATAATCGCCGGCCACGCCAAACGGATACAGCGAATACAGCAGGAGGCACGCCTGGTAGGGAAAAGCAACGTACCGGTGTACATGGCCCTTCCCTCCGTGCGAACGGAGAGCCGGGTGTGGTTCAACCCGGACCTCTCGAGCAGGGACTACTTCGTTCCCGGGGTCATCGTCAACATCATCGCCATCGTCACGATCATGCTCACCGCCATGGCCATTGTGCGGGAAAAGGAGATCGGCACCATGGAGCAGTTGATGGTCACCCCCATCCGCCCCATCGAGCTGATCCTGGGAAAGACGATCCCCTTCGCCATTGCAGGGCTCATCGACGTGTTCCTGATCACCGCGGCAGGGCTTGTGGTCTTCCGGATACCCCTCAGGGGGAGCTGGTGTGTGCTGACCGCGGCATCCATCCTGTTCCTCATGACCACCCTGGGAACGGGGCTCTTCATATCCACCATCTCCCAGACCCAGCAGCAGGCCCTCATGTCCACCTTCTTTGTCATGATGCCCGGATTCCTGCTGAGCGGGTTCGCCTTCCCCATCCGGAACATGCCCCTTCCGATACAATATCTGACCTATCTCAATCCCCTGCGCTACTTCATGGAGATCGTGCGGGGGATCTTCCTGAAGGGTACCGGCATCACCGTGCTCTGGCCCCAGATGCTCGCTCTCCTGGCATTCGGCATGGCCGTGCTGGGACTGAGCGTGCTGCGGTTTCACAAGCGGCTGGATTGAGCCGGCGCCGGTTTAGTCATTTCATCATGTTTGTTTTTTTCCCAACGCCTTAGCTCCCGCTTGTTCGTATCCACTGCTGTCATGATTAATGTTTTATTTCCAAGACCTTCCAGACGAAAAATCAAAGAAACCATGACATTACCCGGGGAGTACTCACGCTCATTATTTTTTTGGCAATAGTTATGCGATATTTGTATAATATTTAAAAACGATATGCCCAACAGAAACCTTTTCGAGGGAGCACGTGGAGGGATAAGAAATGAAAAGGGCAACATTATATCTTATGTTTCTCCCCTTGATATTGGTGATTATCGGTTGTGGTGGCGGCGAAGGTGGCGGCGAAGAAGACGATAGTGGCGGCGGATGGGTGACCATTGAAGAGCCGACAACGGAACCGGCGACCTCCACTAATTGTGACTCCATATACATCGGTGGGGAAGCCTTTATCAGTCCCACGTGGTACAGGTGTTGCTCAGGCTCGGCTGAAGATACCGGTGTAACGGTTACATGGAGAAACATAACATCCGGTGAGGGTGGAAACGCTGATCAAGACGTTGATATCTGCTACTTTTTCGGTTCACCTTATCTGTGCAATCACAGATGGGGTGCAACCATACCTCTCACTTTAGGCGAAAATCAAATTACCGTCACCGCATCCGACCCCTCCGGCGTGTCAGGACAGGGTTCGATTACCGTGTCGAAGCCTGTGGCCTCTTTTTCCATTCATGGGAAAGTGACCAACACATTAGATATCGGCCTCTGGAACAGTGGTATTTCCGGATTCAAATTGACTCTGACGGGCACGGACCGGAATGACTCCGTTTTTGCAGATAGATACGGACCGGCACAAATGCATCGGCAACCTGTTTTACAGACCAAAATGCATACTACATCTTTGCAGTACCGAATGGTTCATATACCATTGCGCCCTCTGACTGTGACTGGGTGGACTGCTATTCCTTTGCGCCTGCAACCAGAGATGTCACCGTCAACAATGCAGACGTTACGGGGCAAAATTTTATAAGACAGTGATGAGGAAGAGCAGTATGAGGGACGGACGAGGCGCTCGGACAGCTTGGATCAACGCAAAGCAATTATCCGGTGCATCACCTTCACCACCACAAAAACGCTTAATCCGATGATCAGGAATTCAATGACTGTGTTGAAAAACGTCCCATAGCGTATCACTACCGCAGGAATGAATGCACCTGTTGCAGATATGCCAGCCTCCTTAATCACCAACTCGAGATGTTTGAACTCTACGCCCCCGATGACAAAGCCGATAGGAGGCATGATGATATCGTTGACGAGGGAATTGACAATCTTATTGAATGCCGTCCCGATGATGATCCCTACCGCCATGTCCAACGCATTGCCTTTTACGGCAAATTCCTTGAACTCCTGCCAGAAACCCATGATACTCCCCCCTTCCGAAATGCCCCCTCGTGTTCTATGGTCTCCTTGCCGCTATGCTATTAGATGAAGGGGTACGATGTAACATATGAGACAGCATAGGGATTCAAGGCATAATACGTAAGGAGTTGCTGGACATCAACGTAATTGTAATAGGGATAACTAACCGCCAGCCCGGCATATGTGCTCACACTATCGAGACCAAATGGTCCGAATGCCCCCGGCAGGGTACTGCCCAATGGAGATACTCCAAAGTAGAGGTTCAGGTAATCAATGTATAACGGCCAGGAGGTTGTTAAATAGAGTTGTGGATCAACCAAGCCGGGATAGCCGGAATATACCCCGGGCACGGCATAGGATATCGCGGCAAGAGAGGTCGCCGGAACCGTTGCACCTGCCGGCCAGATAAATGAATCGAAGGCGGTTATTGTATCGCCGACGTATGGATAGATAGGAGGCAGGCTCCCAAGGCCTATCGGCGCATATGCAGTTCCCGCAAACAAGGTGTTGAATGCAGCGATAGGAGGCACGCCATATGCCGAGGGCCAAATAACCTGGGCATTGCATGTCCCGATAAAAAAGAGCGTCACGGCACAGATAATAACACCAAGAATTATAGTGTTGCGATATGCATTATTCATTGCAATGTCCTCCCTTTAAAATTGATGGTCCAGTAACGAGTCCGAATCGTTGGTAATTATGCAGTATGGAATACAAAGTAAATGTCCGGTAGGAATCTGCCTTATCTAAATAAAAGTATAGATAGGGCCGCTATTGTTGTCAAGACAAGGATTAAAGGGAAACATCTTGGAATGTGAAAAGAGGGATGATAGAGCCTATCTTCTTTGACACCTTTTATTTTTTCGTACAATCGATTTTATAAAGGTGTCCACGAGTTGGGGGCTGAAGTCGTTGCCCCGCGCACTTCGCAGGATGTTGACAACCTCTTTCTGCGTCCTTCCCTTCCGATACGGACGGGTGCTTCGCAATGCATCGAACACGTCCGAGATGGCGATCATCTGGCTTACGATGTTTGGTTTATAGCTGCTCCGGACACGCGGGTATCCCTGTCCGTTGAACTTGATGTGATGTTCCAGGGCACCCAGCACGGCGATATTTGGAATATCCTTTAATTCCATGATGTAACTGGCACCTTTGACCGCATGGCTCTTTATGATCTCCCGTTCCTTCCGGGTAAGCTCGCCCGGCTTATTGAGGATCTCTTCAGGAATAAAGAGCTTGCCGATATCATGAAGGGACGAGGCAATACCGATATGATGCAAAAGATCCCCGTTAAAACCCATGGCCTCGGCTTGAGACATGGTGAGCACGCATACATTGACACCATGGGTAAAGGTATATTCATCCATCGACTTAAGAGAGGTCATCAGGCTGATCGGACCCATGCCTTCTCGAAAACCCTTGATGAATCCCTTTACGATAATATCTATCCCGTGGACGTTGACCCTTTTTTTCTTCTTCATCGAGGTATACAGCTCTTTCAGTATATTAAGATTGGCATCCTTGAGATCGATCGATATCTCGAGGTCTTCTTCATAGGGGTTGGATAAGGAGATATCCTTCTCTTCCTCCTGATCAACCCTGAGTTCCACCTTGCCGAGCTTTATATGGGTGCTGGTTTGTAATGGGGAGGCATCGGATGATCCCAGGTTTTGGATCAAATCCTGAAGGTCCTTCCTGGGTAATCCCTCCAAAAAGGTGATTCGCTCGATCCCGCTTTCCTGCATTATACGAATAAATTTATCGAACACCTGTCCATTGGACGAAATGGGCCTTTTGTCCACGACCAGATCGTCATCGATCAAAAATACCGTTATCTCCGGCCTGTGACGCAAAATCTCGGAAAGCTCGTTATATGCCCTGTCAATGCATTGGGTGACCTGAGGATGGCTGATGGCGTACAGGTGGGAATTGGTGACGGCGGCAGTAAGGTGGGTGATGACCCGGAAAAAATCCTGGTGATCACCAGACCTTAACATAGCCGCCCCCTCTTGGCAGGTCTCTGATTTTTTTTCACCAGTTTTTTACATGCGTTGTGAATCGTTTCATCCGATAGGCGGCTGCCGATAGCGACCAGATTTAATATGACTTCGAACGGATAATGATCCAGGGATTCAAACAGCACCCTCTTCATATGTAAAAGACCCTTCGGATAAAGCGTCCATGAGCCCTTTGCAAGCTTTTCCAGCATCGGTATCGCGGTAGGATCAACGATTTTCCCCAAGGCAGTGATAATCTTTTCATTCATCTCGTAGTCGGTCTTAAAAAAGGCCATCCGCCTGATCTTCGCTATAAGGTCCTGAGTCATCTCGGTGATCCGGTAACTTCCCGCCAGGGCGATTGCCTGACAGCACTCTCCGTGCTCTTTGGACCGGAGCGATTTACGAAGCAGAATGGTGGCCCATGGGTCCTTTAATCGAACCAGGGCTCCAAGGGCGTCCAATCTCACGTCCTGGTCGTGATGATGAAGAAGTCGCTTCAAATATGCAACATCCGTCTGACCGTCCAGGCGGCTGGCAAGCCTCAAAAGATTCCTCACGATTTGTATATCGGGATGTTTGAGTCTCTTCTTAACCAGGTTAACGGTACGGTGTTTGAAGTGGTACAGAAGGTTAAAAAGGATATCCTCTTCATCCTGATCGTCCTTCGCCATATAATGATCAAGAACCGTTGGAATGGTGCGCGGCCCCAGTGCCACCAAAAAATTGAGGGCATCCCTCCCTTTCCGTTTTGAAGAAGTCTCAATCGCATGCACAACCTTGGTGATGAACTGGAGGTCCTGGAAACTCGTCAGGGCCTTTTCAGCCAATGTCTTAATTCCCTGGTTTCTCTTTGTAAATCGATGTTTCGATAGTGTTTTGAAGGTGGTCAAGAGGAATCTGAATTCTCCCCTTTCAAGAAGGATGTCCAGGGTGGAAATCAGCCTGTTGAGGAAGATATTGTAATCATCCTCGTCCATCTTCCTGTTCATATAGGCTTGAAGCACGCGGGCTATCTGGATATCAATATGGTCCCTATCCATGGTCGGCATAAGCTCTTCAAGCGGAAATGGCGATTCATCCCTTGGCAGATCCGCTTCCGGGGACCCGGTCAAGTTTTGAATCATTGCCCCGTAATCTGAACCAACGAAATTCTCAACCTGCTCGCGTTTAAAGAGCTCTCGAAATTGTTCCTTTGACATCCGGGCGGATTGGCTTTGGGAGGGGCGATCCGATCGTGCATCATCATCCCGGACATTGGAGATTTTTTGAACGAACCTCAACAGGGAGGGCGAAATCTCCCTTCCCTCCCTGTTGGCCTGACTTATCATTTCAATAACCATGTCATCCGGAAAAGACACCAGGGCATCATGGGTGCCTTTTGACGCGCATTGATTGAATGTAGCCGATAAAAACTGTTGTTTGAGATCCGGGTTCAGTTGTTTTATAAGGGTATTGAATTTTTCGAGAATAGGTGATTTTTCACCCGTTTCTTCCTTATTGAGCGTTGCTTCTTGAACCTGTTCAGATAGAATCCTTTGATAACTCTTGATCGCCGTATGTGGATCCAGTTTTTGATCATTCATGAGCTGGGCGAGTTTTGCGGGATCCATCCGTGTGGGGTCTCTGATATCCTGTCCGCTCTCAGACGCCATGGTTGTCCCGGATAAAAGATTTGCAGCGAAATCCTGCCATACATCCTTTTGCTTGACCGTTTGGGGCCGGACGATCTCCGCTTCCTCGGTGAATTGAAATTTGCCGAAATCAATGCACTGCACCTTGATATGGGAAATGGGGGCATCGTCTATGGCCTTTTCCAGTCCGCCTGCACCTCGTATGTCCTCGGGTTTGGTCGAGAGCAGGCTCAGGAACTCAAGGAGTTCGCTCTTGTCCAAGCCCTGTGAAAAGGTAATGGATGCGATATCATATTGGCTCAATGTCAGGGCAAATTCCCTATGTCCGGGATTTTTGGGATCGAGACATTCCTGATCAACAAGCAGGCAATCCTTTACAATCCCGAATGTTATTTCCGGCATTATGTCAAGTATCCCCCTCATACTGCCATATGTCTGGTCGGCGCTGATGTTCACTATATTATGCCCTTGTGGATACATCAGGATATTCTTTCTCAGGATATTGAGATCGATGACCAATCTGGCCATACGCTTATTGTCGATTCTCATCGCCTTATTGATCCGCGGCGATTCCGATGAAGCGCTATATTTTTTGCTCCGAAAATATCACATATCCTATTGAAAATTATATTTTCATCCTTCGTGGCGCCGCTAAAGCGGCATGAGGGTTTGTCTCGAAAATCGATCTTCATTCGGTTCTCACCGGCGATAATTCTATTAATAACATGAATATATCAGTGGGTTTTATACCCATGGCGACATTTCTACTCTATATATCGTCTTTTCATCATGCTACAACCATGATTCGGTGGTATTTCTCCCTCATGCGATAAAGCAAAAAAATATTCTCCGTATCAAATATTCTCGGTATCAAAGGTAAGGAAATGCAACTGCTCAGTACACTATTGAAAAAGGGAAAGGAGGGATGATGATCGATTGTGAAAGGTGCTCCGCTTGTTCAAGCCCGAGGCGAGGTCTTGGGCGCACCCTGCCGGGCGCACCCAAAAAAAGACCCGCATGAAACCATGCGGGTCTGTATATTTTTTCTTTTTATTGCAATAAGCCGCCTTAGATGAGACCGGTGAGCCCCAGGCCTCCGCCGAGTCCGAGACCCAAGCCGCCAAGCCCGCCCATCATCAAAGAGGGAGACATTAGGCCGCCAATACCCATGAGACCGCCGCCCAAGCCCAGGCCGCCGAGGCCCATAAGTCCACCGCCCAAGCCATAGCCGCCGAGGCCCATGAGACCGCCGCCTAAGCCATAGCCGCCGAGGCCCATGAGACCGCCACCTAAGCCCAGGCCACCGAGGCCCATGAGGCCGCCGCCCAAGCCATAACCGCCGAGGCCCATAAGTCCGCCGCCCAAGCCCAGGCCACCGAGGCCCATGAGACCGCCGCCCAAGCCATAGCCGCCCATCATCAGGGGAGTCATTGACGTGGTACCGTATCCATATTGGGAACCCAAACCATACATGCCGCCATACATGCTCCCGTAGCCTGAGCCATACATGCCGGAGCCGCTGCCGTACATGCCGTAGCCGGAGCCGTACATGCCGTAGCCGGAGCCGTACATACCGTAGCCGGAGCCATACATGCCGTAGCCGGAGCCATACATGCCGTAGCCGGAGCCGTACATGCCGTAGCCGGAGCCGTACATGCCGTAGCCGGAGCCGTACATGCCGGAGCCGCCATAACCGTATGAACTAGGATAGTAACCGCTTGTATATTGGGCGTAGGTCAGATTGGAAGATACCAGTAAAAATGCCACAAGAAGGATCGAAACGAACAAGATCGTCTTAACCATTGCTTTGTACATACTATTCATTAACCTTTCTGAAGTCATTAAAAAAGATCCTGGAATGCTTTCTCAATATCTTCAATTCTCACATATTTTCGATGCGTTAATGATTCAGATTGCATTCACCTATGGGCTTATATAAATCACCACCTATCCTCCTGTTCATCTTGATCAGCCGTTATTCAAATAGTTTTCAATTAGACGCACCTTTTCTCTTTTCTTTACGTTTCTTATTAAATACCATCGATGATTCGATCCAACTCGTTAAATAAATTACTATTTTTGTCAAGACAGGTAAATACTCCAAATTCCAATGCCTTCGTTATGTTGATGTCATCGAGAAAAGAAGAAACAATAATGATTTTCTTGGTGGGATATAACTTCTTGATGATTTTCAGGAAATCGATGCCGGTTGCATCTCTAAGCCGCATATCGAGCAGGATGAGATCATATTCCCCGACGTCAATACCATCTTGGAACTCGGAAAAAGAACTGCAAATCGAAACATCGTAGCATTTTTGTAACAAATGATACTTCATTGCGTTACAAAAAATTGAATTATCATCGATAATCAAAATCTTATTAACCACTGGACGATAAACCCGCTTTCGAATACTCACTGTCAAAGATCATTAACCTGACGAACGTATTATGGCCTTTGTCACAGCATTTGTCATGCCATATATATAACCCTTTTCTTTCAACAAAATAGGCAGATTATCTCATTATAATGTTTCAAAATGAGACGCTCAGAATGACATGGAATCCTGAAATGGGACGCCCAGGGACAGAGTCGGGAGACCTTAGTGCTTGTCCAGGATGGCAAGCTTTCTGAAAAGCGTTGATCTGCCGATTCCGAGCAACTTGGCAGCCATATTCTTGTTCCCCCCCGCCCTGGATAGGGCCTCGCGTATGTGGTGTTCCTCCACCTCGGACAGGGTGGGAAATCCCCTTTGTGAACCGGATTCTTCCCCGGACTGCACCGCCTCCGGAGTAATCGGTTCTGCGAAGTATGAATTCCCGCGAGGGAAATGGAGGGATGAGGGGGTGATGCAATCCTGCTCCTCCATGATCATTGCCCGTTCAATGATATTCTTCAATTCCCGCACATTCCCCGGGTAGGTGTACTGCTGGAGAAGCAGCGCGGAATCCTGGTGCAAGCCGGTGATGTGCTTATTGAACTCGTGATTGAATCGCTCAATGAATTGGCCGGCCAGGGGGAGGATGTCCTCCCTCCGTTCACGCAACGGCGGCAGGGTTATGGGAAATACGTTGAGGCGGTAGAAGAGGTCCTCCCTGAATGAAAGGGAGGCAATCATCTTTCTCAGGTCCCGGTTGGTTGCCGCAATGACCCGCAGGTCAACCTTGAGGTCCACCGTTCCGCCGATTCTTCTGAAGGTCCTCTGCTCGAGAAACCTGAGCAACTTGGCCTGGATCGAAAGATCGAGGGTGGCAATCTCGTCCAGAAACAGGGTACCGCAATCGGTCAGCTCGAGAAGCCCCCTCTTTTGTGTCTTTGCATCGGTGAAGGCGCCCTTTTCGAACCCGAACAGCTCGCTTTCCAGCAGGGCGGTGGGCAGCGCAGAACAACTGATATCCACAAATGGCTTTTCCGCGCGAGGACTCAATCGATGAATGGTACGCGCGACCAGTTCCTTGCCGGTGCCGCTTTCACCCACTATGAGCACGGTGGTGTTCTCCAGCCTGGACACCCTGCGTATCATATGGTACACGTTCTTCATTGCCCGGCTTTCAAAAACGGTGAGACGCTCATCCTCGAATCGCCGCTGAAGTTGCTTTTTGAGCAACACGTTCTCGGTGGCAAGGGTGTACGTCCTGAGGGCCTTTTTGACGGCTACCTTCAGCTCCTCGACATCGGCGGATTTGATCAGATAGTCATCGGCACCCTGTCGTATCGCTCGAATGGCGTCGTGGATATCCTGTGAGGCGGTCAGAATGCTGATCTGGATATCGGGATGTTCCTTTCGGATATGTTCCATGGTCTGAAATCCATCCATCCCCGGAAGGGAAAGATCGAGCAGAACGAGATCGAAGGGCTCATCCTTGAAACGGCGCAGGGCGTCTTCTCCGCTATACACGCACGAACACAAAAACCCCTCCGATTCCAGGGAGCGGCAAATGCTTTTGGAAATCATGCGATCATCATCAACGATCAGAATGCGAAACGACATGAATACCCCTATGCCTTGTTATCACTGTCTGCTGGCTGGTCAATGGGAAGATATATCAGGACAGTGGTGCCCTTCCCTTCCTGGCTTCGTATATCAATGAATCCTTCGTGAAGATCCAGTATCCTGGTGACGATGGAAAGCCCGAGGCCGGTTTTTCCCGGTGATTGTGAGTAGAAAGGATCGAATATTCGGGGCAGATATTCCTCACTGATGCCGACGCCCGTGTCCTGAATCGATATTCGTGCAAACTGCCTTTGTTCCTCTTCCTCACGAAATGTATCCGTAGTGATGCTGATGGTCCCTCCCCCCGGCATCGCATTGATTGCATTGAGGAAGATGTTCAAAAAGACCTGTTGCATCTTCGATGTGTCGATCTGAATGGGGGGGATAGTCGAATCGTATGACTTTTGGATGGTTATTCCGTGCGAGCTGAACTTTTTCTTCAGTAGATTCAATGAAATATTAATTGGCTCATGGAGATCTTCGCTCTTGGTGATGAACACCTTTGGCTTTCCGAAATCCATCAAATCGTCCAGGAGCATTTCAAGCCGTTTGACCTCATGGAGGATGCTTTCCACATCGCTGTGCATCTCCTCCTCCACCTCCCTGTTTTTCATACGTTCCAGAATCGACGCCGCCATGAGGCCTATACCCACCAGGGGGTTCTTGATCTCGTGGACGATGGAGGCCGCGAGCTCGCCCATGATCTTCAGCCTGCCGTGATGCTGAAGCTCCCGCTCCATTCTGAGTTGATTGGTGATGATCCTCCCTATTGCGACAACACCCACAATGTGCCCGCTGTCATCATACACCGGATGCCTGCTGATGGATACCCTCTCGCTGCCTACGGAAATAAGCAGTGCCTCATCGACCATATTTCCCTTGCTCTCGCTCAGTATGGGACAATCCCTGCACGGTTCATTCCGGTTGCGAAGAAGGGCATAACATTTCTGACCGATGCATTCCTCGGAGGGTTTCTTGAGCAGCCGTTCATAGGCCTTGTTGACCATGAGGATGGTGTAATCGGTATCGATGATTGATATGATATCAATCACCCCGTGGAACACACTCTTAAATCGCGCCCGGTATACCATCCATCCCTTTCTCTGCTGTAAAAAGCGGCCCTCTTTCCTGTCCGATAAGTACGAATCGTTCACAACCCACATTCATCCGTTGACGCATCCCGAAGCAGGCGAGGATACCCCGCATGCATACTTATTCATCGGTTATTTCC
Source organism: bacterium (assembly GCA_049472355.1). GTDB lineage: Bacteria > SZUA-182 > SZUA-182 > DTGQ01 > JAFGSM01 > JBLIRM01. The sequence continues at coordinate 27,207 of JBLIRP010000015.1, forward strand.
AATAAAACATATAGAAACAGGCACCCTGAGGCACTGCCCTTGATCCGGCACCTCATGCGCTGGTTGAAGGCATCCCTATACTATCATATTTTTTACTATGTTACCTTACCATGTCCTATGTGCTATGCATTCAATAACAGACGCACCCAAGGAATAATAGCGTACGGCAGGAACCGGGAGAAAGGGCAAGGATGACGGATCGGCGCGTGGACGGGTCATGCGGACTGGATGACCACATGCACGAACGCATCCGGCACCGCTGACAGGGTGCTCCACGCAGCGGATTAATCCACGATTCATTCCTCGGGGTGCAGGCCGCATATCACGAGCACCTCTCGGTGATCATCCAGGTAATATCGTGCATTCAGGTCCTTGTTTTTGTACGAGGCAAACGGCACCCCCGCCCCCTCGGCGACCAGTTGGTCAACCTCGGAATCCCCTATGTACAAGGCCTCCTGCGGCTGCAGACGAAAATGTCCCAAAATAGTAAGGAGGCATTCCGGATGGGGTTTTGGATGGCGCACATCAAGGCAGGTTACCACGAGATCGAAGAGTTCACCCAGGCGGTGTTCCTTGATGATCAACGGCATGCTCATCCCCCTGTTGGTGGCGATTGCAGTCCTGCAAGCAGCGCGCAGGCGCCTGAGGGTGAAGTGGATATGCGGTTCCAGGCGCAGCAAGGGGATGAAGGGGGTATTGTCCACCACCTCCAGATAGGCTCGTGCCTCCTCGATCCATGGCGTACCGTGGAAGAGATGCTCCACCGCCCCACGGGCGGTGGAAACGTGGACGAATTCCAGTTGCTCCCCGTGCAGGGGGGGCATGCCGAACCGTTCCAGGATATGATTGTAGAATGCCTCGTTAGCCCCCTTCGAGTCCAAGATCACGCCGTCGCAATCATAGACCAGGAGCTTCGGCCTCCCGGCGTCACCAGAACCGCTTGCCGGGTATGGATGCCTCCGCCCGTCTGCCTCCCTACCCTTCATAGCTCAGGATGACCTCGATATATTCTGAGGGATTCTGATCGAGGAATTCAAAGGCGTTCGCCGCCTTTTCCAGGGGGAACTTGTGGGTAATCAGGTATGCGGGTCGTAACCGGCTGATCATGTGTAGTGCGAGCTGGATACGCCGTGCCCTTGTCCAACGTGAGGAGAGCTTCGGGGGCACGACGCTTCCCAGGCTGCTTATCACCTGGATTCGGTTCCGGTAGAAGCAGCCGCCCAGATCCAAGGTGGGGCGTCTCCTTCCATACCAGGAGCCGACGAGGACCCTCCCTCCGAATCCCGTGACCGCAATGGCCGTGTCAAGGGCATTCGGGTTCCCCGAAACCTCGAAGGCCAGATCAGCCCCCCCATAGGCGCGGTCTCCCTTGAGCATCGAGTGAACCTGGTCCATCACCTCGGGGAACAAGGGGTCCAGGCTCGCCTGCGCACCGAGATCCATGGAGGTACGGCGGCGGCGCGGATAGCGATCCAGGCTGACCAGACTGGCGAGGGGAAACTGCGCGAGCAGGGCTGTGGTCAGCAATCCCACGATCCCTTGGCCGAAAACCACCACCTGTTCACCCACAAGGGGACAGCCGTCGGCAACAAGATTGAGGGCCGTTTCCATGAACGGGATCAGGAGGGCCTCCTCAGGGGAGACGCCGTCCGGTATCGGCACAAGCTCATTCAGGGGGACGCAAAAATGACTCTCGTGATGGTGGAAGGAGAAGACCATCCGTCCCTGCCATGAGGAATTCACCCCCTGACCGCACTGCGTCACCCTTCCCACGGCGGAATACCCGTATTTCATAGGAAATTCGAATCCCTCCAATGGTGAGGGAATGATCTCATCCATACCTGACACGGCAGGCGCCTGGCCCTGGTATATGAGCAGATCGGTCCCCGGGCTGAGTGCGGAGAAGAGTGTGGTAACCAGCACCTGCCCGGGGGCGGGAGGTTTAAGCTTCTCCTCCCGAACCACCACCTTGTAGGGTTCTTCAAGGTACAGAACACGCATGTTCATCGGCAACTCGATCCTGATTTCCGATCAGATCCGTTTCCATCCCGTGTGTGCGCTCTCATAGGCTAACGGCACGAAACACCCATGGTCTTTCGATCAAAACGAAGGATGAAAGTTATTTAAAACAAGTGATTAGTTGAAATCTTTCATATAAAATCGACGTAGAAACGGCGATCACGTTTCCTCCCGCAGGGCCTGCTTCGCACTGCCCTGCCCGATCATGTCCGATATCTTGATCTCCGGATGCCGGTAGCGCTTCCGGCCCGGGGTATTTGTGCCGAATTCGATCGCCTCCTGCGGACACCAATGCAAACAGGCAAGGCACTGCTGGCAGTGATGAAGCCAGTTCGGCCTCCCCTCCTTCATCTCAATATTGTTCACCGGGCACACCTGGGCGCAGATCTCGCAGCTCGTGCAATGCTCGTTGACCCAGAACTCTTTGTCTGCCTGGGGAAGATGCGGTGCCCCCATCCTGTAGATGAGCCCCGAAAAGAGCATATTCGCCACAACAAAGCTCGATTCAATGCGGCTGCGCCTCTGTTCGCCGATCACCTCTGCGATACGCGGCATCTTTTCCGCTTCACGGGAAAACAATCGCTGCTGCTTTTCCTCGGAGTACGCCCCATAGAGCGGTGTATAATTCCCCGGCATGTGCACGCCAAAGCCTGCCGAGAGTCGATGCCCCTTGGCGGCGAGCAGCCTGTCGATCTGTTTGAGTGTCGCGCCCTGCAGACCCCCGAAGGTGACGATCCCGAAGAGATAGGGCGCCCCCATTACCACCAGCCTGGTCACGAAATCCGCGACGATGAGGGGCAGTCCCCACATATACACGGGACACACGATGCCGGCCTGATCGGCGGAAACATGTATGGTTTCCTTATCCATGACCGATGCAATGGGGACGAGGTACGTGGAACCGAGTTCCCTGGCAAGGTCCCGCGCGACCTTGAGGGAATTCCCCGTGCCGGTGAAATAGTAGATGATCCTGCTCATGCTCATATCCCCCTGTCAAGGGTCGTTGGGAGTGCCCCGCCAACAAAACTATGTAAGGCGGAGCGAAGCGGAGCTACTATGTTGCTCTTTCAAGTTACCTTTATCTGTAGTTCTCGTCCGCAGGCACACAGGGGCATCCGCCTTCCCCGCCGCCCGCAATGCAGGCAGTAATTTCGATTTCATGTCCCATTATACTAAAATTTGGAGGCAGGGCAAAAACCTTTTGCATCCTCTTCAATTCATGAGGGGAGATCATTCCGTTATCGACCAGATGCGTAAACGAGCCATAGTGGCAAGGGTCTGCAAACGCATACACGCGCAACACAAAGCGGAAAGGCATGGCGTCAGAATTCTTATCAAGGGGGTAAAGGGACAGAGGGGAATACCGAAACGGTGAACAAGTTGGCCAGGGGTGCACATTAAAAAGACCCTTCCGAAGTTTTTTTACGCACAGGTAAAACCCTGGGCCAACTCATTCACCGCCGTCGATATTCCATCATTCCGTGTGGTAAAGGATATGAATACTGCGACATCCCTCACCGATCGTTGCGAGGATCGTTCAGGGAATTATTGCCATATCAAATGGATCGACGAATACCCGGGCTGAATGGGAAATTCCAATGATGCATCCTCGTCCCTTGATCGTGGGCAGTCGTGTCTGCCCGCGGCCTTGCCTGAAGAATCACCATCAGCATTGCCGGCTCAGGCGGACGGCATTGCCAAACGGGTGAAAAACGTGTAGCATCATGGAGCGCCATTATTCTCAGGCGGTTGTCGTATTCCCGATCCAACCGATAGTTCTCTCTTTATAACGTGGGGGGAATGGGATTCGATTTGATACAATGGTGCGGAGTTACACAGTTAAAACCCTTTTCGGATTAAGAGACGCCCGTTGATTCCGTTTCTTACGAGAAGAGCGCAATGTCATCACCGTCGTTGTGTTGCCCCATAAACCTGCATACAATGCCATGAAGGAAAACGGCAAACGGGGAATCATCAGCTGGTGCATGTATGACTGGGCAAACTCTGCGTTTGCCACCACCATATTGGCCGCGGTCCTTCCCATCTTTTACAGCGAGGTGGCAGCCAATGGGATACCAAAAACAACGGCCACCAGCTACTGGGGATATACCAATACCATCGCCATGGTAGTGGTGGCCTTTTCCTCGCCGATTCTCGGTTCCATTGCCGACTACACCGCAAAGAGAAAACGATTCCTCTTTCTATTCACCGCCATGGGCGTCACCGCCACCGGACTGCTCTTTCTCATACAGCAGGGCCAATGGCTTGCCGCCTCCGCCCTCTTCATACTGGGACGGATCGGATTCGGCGGCGGGAATATCTTTTATGACTCCCTGCTTCCCTTCGTGGCCCACGAAGAGATCATCGACCAGGTATCCTCCTTCGGGTATGCCCTCGGATATCTCGGGGGTGGCGTGCTCCTGGCGATCAACCTCCTCATGATAAAAAGTCCGGGGTCCTTCCTCATTCCCGATGCCGTGTGTGCGATGCGCCTTTCATTCCTCTCGGTGGCCCTTTGGTGGGCGCTCTTTTCCCTTCCCCTCTTTCTCGTGGTGCCGGAACCGGGGCACTCCCCGCCCAGGGATTTGTCAGGCGTGGTAAGAAAGAGCATTCGGGAGTTGCTCGCCATCCTGGACCGGATCACCGACTACAGGGAGCCCTTCAAGTTTCTTATGGCCTTCTGGCTTTACAACGACGGCATCGGCACCATCATCGTCATGGCCGCCATATTCGGCGCCGAGATCGGGATCAACCGCAATCATCTCATCGGCTCCATCCTTCTGGTACAATTCGTGGGCATCCCGTTCACCATCCTGTTTGGGAAAATGGCCAGATACCTGGGGACAAAGACCTGCATCCTCATCGGACTCATGGTATACATCATTGTGGCCATCTACGGGTATTTCCTGAAGACCCCGTCGGACTTTCTGGTATTGGCCATCATGGTGGGACTGGTCCAGGGCGGGACCCAGGCCCTGAGCAGATCCTTCTTTGCACGGATGATCCCTGCGGAGGATTCGTCCAAATTCTTCTCCTTCTATGATGTCACCTCGAAATTTTCCGGCATCATGGGCCCGGCCCTTTTCGGTCTGGTTGCACAATTCAGCGGATCGAGCAGGTACGGGATCGTTGCCCTGGTCGTCTTTTTCATCGCCGGGGGGACCATCCTCCTCTTCGTCAATCCGCCGACTGGACCTCCTCGACCTCCTGGGCAACCTCGGCCCATTTCTCATATGCATCCCGGAGAAGGTTTTCCACCTCACGGTGCCGTTTGATCTTCACGGGATAGACCTCCGGGTCGCTCATAACCGCAGGATTACAGAGCTCACAGGCGATCACCTCCATCTCCTGCTCCAGTTCGGCGATCTCCCGCTCCAGCGCAGCGAGACGAATCCTGAGGGGTTTGAGCAGGCGTGATTTTTCCTGAATACGCCACGCCCGGACACGGCGCTCCTCCTTCTTGTTGAGGGACCTTTCCGGTTGAGCGCAGGAGGGATCATCCGGGGCTCGTGATTGTGGGGGGACAGGCATCGCCTCCTGCCCCTTTTTCCACAGGTAATCATCATAGTTTCCCGGATAACTCGTGAGCGTACCGTTCTTGACCTCCACCACCCTATTGGCGATGGAGTTGATGAAGGCACGATCGTGGGAAATAAAGATCAGGGTGCCCTGGTAATCGGCGAGTGCGTCTTCGAGCACCTGGCGCGAAAGGATGTCCAGGTGGTTGGTGGGCTCATCCATGATCAGGAGGTTCGCAGGCCGGGCGAGCATCTTGGCAAGGGCCACCCGGGCCTTTTCCCCTCCGGAAAGGACGGAAATCTGCTTGAACACCTCATCCCCCGAAAAGAGAAACGCACCGAGCAGGGTTCGGCACCTCTCCTGGGTGAAATCGGGGGCTACCCGCTCCAGTTCCTCCAGGATGGTGGCGGAGGGATCGAGACACTCCAACTGGTGCTGGGCGTAGTAATCCATGGTGACATGGTGTCCCAACCGGACGTGGCCTCCCTGTATATCCACCCGGCCGGCGATGATCTTCAACAGGGTGGACTTTCCCGCTCCATTGTGCCCAATAAGGATCACCTTTTCACCCCGCTGGAGGTCGAAGTCAAGGTTTTCATACACGGTCTTTTCACCGTAACGCTTGGTGACACCGCACACCTGCACCACCTGGTGTCCTGAACGTGGCGGCTGAGGAAGGCGGATCTTCATTGCCCTGGACATATCCACAACGGGTTCCACCCTCTCTATCTTCTCAAGCATCCTGAGACGGCTCTGCACCTGTCGTGCCTTGGTGGCCTTGTATCGAAAGCGTTCGATGAATCGCTCGGTCTGCTCGATTTTCCGCTGCTGATTCCTGTACTCCGCCTCAACCTGCTCCTGGCGTACCGCCTTTTCCTCCACGTACTCCTCGAAATTTCCCACATAGGTATGCAAAGTGCGCTTGGTAATCTCCAGGACACGCTGGGCAATGCGCTGCATGAACACCTGGTCATGGGTGGTCATGATGATGGTGCCCGGATACTGGAGCAGAAATCCCTCCAGCCATTCCACCGTTTCGAGGTCGAGGTGGTTGGTGGGCTCGTCGAGCAGGAGCACGTCCGGTTTGGCCAGGAGGAGTTTCGCCAGGGCGACCCGCATCATCCATCCGCCTGAGAATTCATGGAGGGATCGCGTAACGTGATCGGGGGAAAATCCCATGCCGCACAGGATGGCCTGTGCCTGATGCTCGATTGCATATCCCCCCCTCGCCTCGAAAACCTGGCGCACCTCACCGTAGTGATCGAGAATTTCCGGTGAATGGTCCTCCTTGAGCCTGAGTTCCAAATCGGCGAGTTCCTGCTCCATCCGCTGAAGTTCGGGGAAACCCGCAAGGATTTCGGCAAGGATGCTCCGCCTGGGATTGTCCCAGACCTCCTGCTTGAGATAGCCGATACGCGCACCCTTGCCGATGACGATACTCCCCTCCTCGACATCTTCCTCACCGGCCAGGATGCGGAGGAGCGTGGTCTTGCCCGAACCGTTAGGACCGACCAGCCCCACCCGGGTCTTGAGCGGAATGTGTGCCGATGCGCCGTCAAAGATCACCTTGGGACCGAACTGCTTGCGTATGTTATGGATGTGGATCATGGTCGTTCAGGCGTGTCCTTCAATTGTCCACAGAGGTACTCTCAGGGTATATCGTTTTTCCATTATAATATATTATTCCTGCAGGAGGGAAATATGGAGCGGATCTCCGTCCTCCAACGGATCATCCCCCCCGCACGGCCTTCCGAAAAAACGGTAGCATGACTTCCAGCGATGTGTTGTTTCGGCACGGATTTGGATGACACAACGAGAACCGGATACCTGATTCAGGAGTTCCTTCGCACGGCTGTATCTGAGATGGGGGGACACGCACAACTCATCCTGACCCATCACCATGGTCGTATTTCCCCGGAAGGAGACATTGATGAGGGTGGGCAGAGGACTGCCTTCGCATATCGCCCCGCCGCCGGAGCACGTATTCGGCACAAGGAGCAACGGCGCCGCGGTATTTCCGGTGATTCTACAGCGGATGATGCATGGTGAGGAATTATACGCACACGCGATACCCCCTCCATGTGAGGCATCATTCCGGGTAATATCGCATTGGATTATGTCCGGGGAGGAGGCAACACAAAAAATCCCCCCTCCATCCGCTTCGGCATGATTGGACTCGATCACGCATGCGGTGATCGTTACGTTCGGGGATGCATAGCAATAAATCCCTCCCCCTCCGGTGAAGGCATACGCGACAGTGCCATGGGAGACATTATGGCTGATACGGCACGCCGTGATGGTCGGGGATGAGTAGAACCCATAGATGCCGCCGCCGGAGTATGCCGCTTCATTATGTCTGATTTCACAGGCAATGATGGTGGGAGATGATGAATCGGAGCAATAGATGCCACCGCCCTGGGATAGTGCTCGATTGTCTCGCACGATACAGTTTCTCAGGACCGGGGAGGCATTCTCAGAGCGTATGCCCCCGCCGTTCATACCCTTTCCATTGGTTATGGTGAAACCGCTCATGACGGCACGTTCATCCTCATCGGAATCAAAAACGACAACGCTCTCCGTCTGATTACCATCTATGACGGTATCGGCGATGATCTGCGGGTCCTCCGGATCCTCGCCCGTCACCAGGACAGGCTTCCCCTTGAAATTGATGTTTTCCACATATACCCCGGGATGCACAAGGATGGTGTCATGATCAGATGCTGCGTCGAGGGCGCCTTGTATGGAATCATATGCATACCCGGCCATACCCACCTCGAGTATGTCCGCGTACACGTACGTGTGCAAGGACGCGGCGCACAACAGGGATACTGCCGTAAACAGCATGTATATGCACAATCTCCTCATGACGCCATACACGGTTTGATGCCCTTTCATTGCGGGTCAATCATGCTTGTAACGCAATATCCCTCACTGCAGGTGTTCCCTTATGGCATCCCCGGGACATGACTCCCTACGCCCATGGTGGCAGGGGATGCACCTTCGGTATCCGCAGACATGGATAGAGGAAAGCATATATCATACCATGAGTTTTCATGTAAGGGGGTGCATAAGGAGTGTCTTAAGGAATGAGTGGCGATTGGGTATTTGGTACAGGGATGTCCGGTATTACTTCTCCTTGCGGGATGGTTGTTTAATGGGCTGCCCTCCCTGTGTCGGGCAGCCCACACAACAGACCCTGGTAATGACTAAATGACCGGCGCGGTAAGGTTCACATTGAAATTGCCATAATCGACATTGAGCTTCACCAGATCCTGCACCATATAGGTCCCGGTCATGGTTACCGGACTGGTCATGGTGCAGTCGAGCTCGATGATATATATGGAAAGAGCGCTTGGGAGCAATATGAACGTGGTGGTAGTGAAGAAACCCTGATTTCCCCCTGTCAGCGTGAAGGCCGTCACTCCACCAACGGGCAAGGCGCCGGTGACAGTGGCGGGGATGGAATTGGTCACCTTGTTGAGGATCAGGTTCACCTCGCCGCTTACAATTCCTACCAAGGCATCCTCCACCAGGGTCATACTCATGATCCCTCCCTTGAGCTGAACAAGACTGAACCACGAGCCCGACCAGGTTCCGGCCTGCTCGGCGACCACCGGAGACACCGCCGGTGTTGCCACGGTAGAAGTGGTGTTGAGGAGCCCAAGGCCTGAAAGGAGCCCGGATGTACCCAAAAGCCCTCCTAGTCCACCGAGCCCGCTCAGGCCAGACATGCTGCCAAGCCCGCAAAGGCCGCCATACATCCCCAGCCCGTAGAGACCACTGCATCCGTATAGTCCACCGTATCCACCATAGAATCCCAATCCGGAGAGACCACCATACATCCCCAGCCCATAGAGGCCGCCGTACATCCCCAGGCCGTAGAGACCGCCGTATCCGTATAGTCCGCCATATCCGCCATAGAGCCCCAATCCGGAGAGACCACCGTACATCCCCAGCCCATAGAGGCCGCCGTACATCCCCAGGCCGTAGAGACCGCCGTATCCGTATAGTCCGCCATATCCGCCATAGAGCCCCAATCCGGAGAGACCGAGCCCGGATATCCCATAATAGGCATTTCCAGAAGGAAGAAAGGCGAGGAAAAACATGAGCACCAGCAAGAATAAAATCAATATAACGGCCAGTGCCTCGATATTGAACCCCTTACGCCCTTTTTCATCACTCATTAACCTGTGCATCACGCAACCTCCATAAAGCAATTCAGATTGAATCTCGCCGTGCCTGAAGGTCCCGCCTCCTGTGTTGCTCCCTCAGGCAAATACGACCGGAATCATTTGATTCCGGGATACTATCCCCATGCTATGTCTTGGAAACGAAGCATACCGCTACTGCTGAATCGAATGGCTGAATTCAGGTCATGGAACAAAACGGCATATCTCAACAGTTGTAGTGTTGAAGAAGCAACAGCCTATCATGGTATCCTTCACCATTGATATGTTCGACAAGGAAATTGGACGTCACAAAACCGATGAGACAGGAATGCGGTAATTTTTGAAAATACACCGGGCACTCCCTATTATCCGAGAATGTGCGGTTGATCCTCTCGTTGACTGCCGTAAGGGGTATGAGAAGGAAACAGGGCAAATCCAGGATCTCATCGGGGAAGATGCACATGCATTGGAGATAGTGCGCTCCATGGAGATACTGCAGTGATACCAGGACGCCTATCAGGAAAAGAATAATCCTGAAATAGGTTGAAACATTTATATATGGATTTCTTTGAGACATATGGAGACCTTCAAAGCCTTCTTCTGATCCCTATAACTAAGCAAAAGGCATTCCAGAAAAGGAAACAGGAAAGGAAATCTTTTTATATTGTAAATTCAATCGGATATGCGATTTCTATAATTTGATAGCAAAGGAATTTGATATCACTATCATATTTTCTATGGGGCGTTTCAAAAATTTATGGCACGAGAACGGAAGGCAATGAGGAGGGCGCAAAAGAGCGACGAGGATCAGCCCCCGGAAGGTGCCCCGGGAGGGTCTGATCCTCGATCCCCTGTCAACGATCAAAAATGACCGAACCAATTGTTATATGTAAAAGCTGCCGAATGGCGGTATTCCCATGCCGTAGGTAGTCCTTGAGGACGGAAGACCCAAAAATGGTTGGTAGTAGCCGCCAAACAGGCCTGTGGAGTAGCCGTATGGAAATCTCCCGGAAGTGCCTGCAAGATAGCCGCTCATAAATCCCGATTGATACCCTGAGGGATAGAAACTCTGGTAGCTGTATGGATAGGAGCCCGGATAGCCGCTGCCGTAACCATAGGAAAAAAATGGGTAATTACCTCGAAAGCTGGAAAGGGAGCCGCCCGGATAAAAGCTCGACATATTGCCATAATAGACTCGCGAGGAGGGATAGTAGGAATAGTAGGGGTTGTAGTAGTACGGTGTGGAATACTGAGCGGGGATGGTCAGGGTGAGATAGAGCACCTCATCGTCATCCACGATAGCCGGGACACCGGTGTTGGGAGTGAGGTTCTCCCATTCCGTATCCTCAAAGTCGTCGAAGTCTTCGAAATCCTGGGAATCCTCGTGCATGTTTGCATCGCGAAATTCATTATCCCAGAATTCGATATACTTTATACGCGCCTGGTCCGACGATATCGTGATATCGGTGATTCTGGCAGTATTGCTGTCATATTCATAGGCCCAGTCGTCATCTACTGCAGTGGCCTGAAAGAACATGTCACTGATGCCCGGTACCACCACATCGTCATCACTTGAGCCGATCGTTTCATAATCCGACTTTGTGGTTGCGTACAGACCGGACCCAAGATAGTAGGTGAGGGTCTTCTCATCAACGGTGACCACCGGGTCATGGGTACCCGGAATCAACCGTACGTAAAGCTTATTGTTTTCGTTGTCCCGGACGGTAAATTTGATCTCAAAGGCGGCATTTGCAAGGATTCTTGTCTTAAAAAATTCATAGGGATAGTGGATGTCGACATCCCTTCTTACGGTACAGTTGAAGATTTGGGCGGGGGCGTTCGTCGCGGGATAAGAGAAAAGGAATGCTATTACGGCCAGGCCTATGACAGCACATAATAATCCTTCACGTTTCATCAAACGTCCTCCTTGTGATGTAGCCATGACGAAAAGGGTTATAAAACTCGGTTGAAAAGAATATCTTGTTCCCCATACATCACCTCCCCCAGACAGGTTTTGTATACCGTCGTCCGTTTCATTACTGCGCCTTATATATTAATTAGACTATTTCAATTTTCATGCGGTTACGAAATAATTTCACCTGCGGCATCCCCTCTGTTTCAGGACGTTTCCGGCATGATCCATTATTGCCTGGTCATGTCGGCGGTTCCTCCAGCCGTTTTACAATGGCCCGGGCAGGGGCGCCATCGCCGTTTTCTATTCTCAACGGAAGACAGATGAGACGGTACCTCCCCCCCTCCACAGGTGAGAGATCGAGCCCCTCAACAATCCAGATGCCGGCCTGAAGGAGGATGGCATGCGTTTCCGACCCATCCTTGTGGAATCCCCCAACGGAGAGGGAATCGATCCCCACGGTCATTACCTGTAATTCCGCGAGCATTTGAGCGGCATCGCGGGAAATATACACGAAATCCTCCACGAATGGCTTGGATTCCCGGCACCTGGCCGATTTTTTTGTTTTAAAGAGGATGCGTTCCCCACGACGAATCCGGTGTGGAAGGAGTTCATGAGGGGCAATGACATGCTCATCGGTGATCTCGATGATACGGCATATTCCGATGGTTGCGTTGAAGGGCATCGTGTCCACCCCCCTGCCGCCCTTCAGGTAATGAAGCGGGGCATCAATGTGGGTGCCGGTATGCGAGGAGAGGGAGAGCTTGGATAGCGTACACTCGTCACCGCCGTCACGATCGAGCACCCGTGCGATCTTCACGGCAGGATCACCGGGCCATACCACCATATTGTTCCTCAGGGGGATAGAGACATCAATCCACCCCTTCTTTTCCGTTGTACGCATATCTTTTCCTCCGAGCGCAGACCTGACATAGGCCCTAAGTCCATACAAAATTGGTGAATAACAGCTATTGAGTATACCCCAAATACGCCCCGCGTGAAAAGGAGTTCGTTCACGAGTGTCATTCATGAGATCAAGCGTAATTAATCTCGCAATTGTATTGAGCGGCTACGATCAACCGATACCGGCAGGTGTCAATTCATGAAATGAACCATGGAACGAAAGAGGAAGGAAAGGGAGGGACCGCCATGCGGGGGAAGGTTTCACTGCAGCAATTCTTCCCCGCAACAATCCTCTGATCGATGGATTTCCCTACTTACGGCGTGACAAGCAGTAATCAACAATGACTCCGGCCAGGATGGGAACGGGAATCGAGAAGAGCACCCAGCAGAAAAGGATGATTACCGGCATTGATCTCATCATGGTCATACCCTCCCTCTGTAAGAGAGATTATTCGGAAAGACCCCTCTTCGGGGATCATCGGCTTCAATACTGTAGACGCGGTTTCCCTTCGATCCATTATCATGTGATAGGTGCGGGGAGTCCTACGATGCCTGCCGGCAGACTGAAAGGTCGTGCAGGAAATGGATTATTGTCCGCATGCCGGAGAAAAGGTTTTCGAGGTCGAAATGTTCATCGGGTGCATGCGCATTTTCATCAGGCAACCCGAAACCGATCAGCACCGGATCGAGGTCGAGGATCTTCTGTAAATGCGCTACCACCGGGATTGACCCTCCCTCCCGCTGGTATACCGGTGTGATTCCGAACCCCTTCTCCAGGGCGGAAACGGCAGCCTTGATCCACGGGCTTTCGATGGGGGTAATGACCGGTTCACACCCGTCAAACGACCGCACCTTGACCTGCAATGTCTTCGGGGCGATGGTGCGACAATGGGCAGAGAAAAGCTCGGCAATCCTTTCCGGCCGCTGTGCGGGCACGAGTCGCATGGAGATCTTTGCGAAGGCCTTGGAAGGGAGCACCGTCTTCGCCCCCTCGCCGGTATACCCACCCCAGATGCCGTTGCATTCGAGGGTTGGCCGCGCCCACAGACGTTCGAGCGTGGAGAAACCTGCTTCTCCCCAAAGCGTGCCCACACCCAGTGATCGGGAGAATTCCTCATCGCTGTGAGGAAGCGCCTCAAATGCCCGGCGCTCCGCCTGAGTCAGCGGGAGAACATCATCGTAGAAACCGGGGATGGCAACCCTGCCCTTTTCGTCATGGAGACCTGCAATCAGCTCACACAACCCCTGGATTGGATTGTGTACGGCACCGCCGAAGGCACCTGAGTGCAGATCCCGGCTCGGTCCGGTTACCTCTATCTCCGTGAAGGCAAGCCCCCGTAATCCATAACATACCGATGGTATGCCCTTCTTGAACATGGAGGTGTCGGAGATGACCGCGCAATCGGCCGCCAACAGATCCCGGTGTGCCTGGAGGAAGGGGACGAGATTGCCGCTTCCGATTTCCTCTTCCCCCTCGATCATCATCTTGACATTCACCGGAAGGACGCCCCCCGCCTTCATCCACGATTCGATGCTCTTCAGGTGGATGAACACCTGCCCCTTATCATCCGCTGATCCCCGTGCATAGAGATTGCCATCCCTGACGGTTGCTTCAAAGGGGGGAGACGACCAGAGTTCCAACGGATCCACCGGCTGTACATCATAGTGCCCATAGACAAGGATGGTAGGCCCGTCAGGCGCACCCATCCACTCGCCATAGACGATGGGGTGCCCGCCGGTTTCAAATATCCGGATCGAGTTCAGGCCGACTGCACCCATATGTTCGGCAACCCATTGCGCACAGGCGCGGATATCGTCCAGGTGATCACCCTGGGAACTGATGCTGGGGATGCTGAGAAATTCCTTGAGCTGATCCAGGAAAAGGTCCTTATGTGACTCGATATAGGAAAAAATTTTATCCATTCGACGTCCCTTCAGTCAGGTAATCATGCCTTCTAATCCAACCGGACTGGTGAGGGTTTACTTTCATACATACATCATTTCACTTAAAAATCCCCTTTGGGGCATTTTCATGCCTCTTTGTGAGCCGAAGTCTCATCTGCGTTTCACTTCTACATTCTGCATTCGACATTCTACATTCGATATTCGATATTCGATGTTCGACATTCGCAGTTTCATCCGGCTCATGTGCGTTTCACCTTATGTATCATATAACTGATCGATAGAGTGACAGTCCCTCCCGGCAAGCTTGGTTTGCCGGGCCTTTGAGTAGCTGCAAAGCGCAGCACAGCAGCTCCGCTTCGCTCCGCCCGGCAAGCGTTAACAGCATTATCGCAGCCTTTTCTCCGGTTGGGAAAAGCAGCATAGCAACTCCGCTTCGCTCCGCCGGGCAAGGTTGGTGAGTGCTTCGCTCCGCTTCGCCCATCAGGCTTGGTTCCTGATCTCCTTGACCACCCGGAAGCCAATATAGTTGGTCCGCTCATTCGCGTCGGCACCCAGCCTGAAATCGCACCTCAAAAAATGCCCCAGGTCGAAGAACGAACCTCCGCGAATAACACGGAAATTCTCCTTCCGGTTATACCAGTCGTCGCACCATTCCCATGTATTTCCCGCCATATTATAGAGCCCCTCGGGCGTCATCCCCAAGGGAAAGGAAACAACAGCGGTGGTTTTCATGATCTTGGTATCGATAAAATTGACCCGTTCAATCGTGGGGCCCTCATTTCCCCAGGGATATGCCCGCTTTCCGCCCCCGCGCGCGGCGAACTCCCATTCCGCCTCCGTGGGCAAGCGGTAGGTATCGCCGGTCTTGTCAGTGAGCCACCGGCAGTACCCTTGCGCATCCTCCCAGGTGACGTTCACCACCGGTTGATCATCCTTGTCGGAGTATTCATTGCGCAAGACACGATGTGCAGGATCGAACTCTTCATATTCACGGTTGGTGACCGGATAAATGCACATGTCAAAGGGGTGCATCGGGATGGCCTGCCCGGATTCGTCCCTGTCGATGATCCCCTCCCCGAAGGACACGAAAAACAAGGGATACCGCCACGGTCTCCGCTCCAGCGCATCCACAATGAAGGCCTTTGTGTCACCGGTCCATGCATTCATGGGAACCTTTGCAGCCTCGGAATTGTTGGCGGCGATCTGGCGGGCAAACAAAAAATCCAAGAAGAAACGATAGGCAAAGCGGTAATCCCCTTGCACATCACGCTGGATCAGAGAACGATCGGATAACCGCCAGGTGGCAGGGTCAATCCCGAACCGCTTGGCAAGGGGTTCGACCTCATTCGAAGGTATTCGCCCGTGAATCCTCGCGGCAGGGTCGGTAAAGACCTTCACCGCCAATGCACCTGCAAACGAACGCAGGTTGCCCTTCTGGCCCAGGGATTTCTGTTCCTCTTCCATCCAGGTATTCAGGATTGACGCATAGATCTGGGAGGGCCTTTTGAGATTCACCCCGGGATCGGTCAACGAACGGATATTCGAGAGCGCCAGAGGGCAGGCCATGGCACGGGGGAATCGACGCACGATGGATTCCGCCCTTCTGCGCCGGCCTTTTTGCCAGAAGGGAAGACGTGTCCTCAAAAGCAACCGGATCTGTTGATCTGAAAGGGGCGAAAGGTAGAGCGGGGAAAAGGTGGACATCGTATCCGCAGCGATTTTCTCAATCCTTTTGAAATGGTGCATGTCGCAGGTCAAAACAACGCCACGAAACCGCTTCGTTGCCTCCGTGATCGCAAAGAGCCTCCGGACGGGCTCCTGCATCATCTCCGCATCTTCATCGAGCCCGTCCAGCAAAAGGAGCGTCTTCTCAGGAGAGGGGATGCGTTTCAGGCGGTCAGGGAAGCCCGCAATTCCCAGGGAAATCAATGAAACCGGGAGCGCCCCCTTCGAGCCGGCCATGCAGTGGAGGCAATAATGTATCAGAAACGAGGTCTTGCCCATACCGGCGCCCGCAACCAGCATGATATGGCGATGATTCGCCTCCCTGGTGAATATCCGATCCAGGGTATCCTTGAGACTGCCCCGGACAACCGCCCGGTGATCGCCTGCAGCGGGATCGATGTTCTGACATTCCGGCCATAGGTATTTCCCCGTGGCATGACGGATCTCCGAGGGGGTAAAATCGCCGGACACCGTTCGCAACCGGCGGGGGGCTCGAAATCGAAGGAACACCGCGGCATTCCGCCGGCGTGCAAAAAACAGGAAAAGGGCTATCAAGCCCGCACAGACAACGACCCCTATAATCAGCCTGCTCAATGGCACCATCAAACAACCTCCACCTTCATGTGCACATGGTGGTCAGGGCCACAGCAGCGACAAACACCTCTCCGCCCTTTTTCAATAGCGCTCTTCGAGATAACGATAGATATCCTCCATGATTCTTGCCGAAAGCTCACCCATGGCGCTGCTCATCGATTCGGCAACAGATCCCGGATGCTTTGTGTTACACAGCCTCGACGTACTGTAGGTTCGTTGAAAACGGTTCCCCTCCCCCTCCCTTTCCTCCAGGGCAATATTCAGAAATATCACCGCGCGCCAGCTTTTTTCCGTGTCCCATACAAAAAACTCGTCCACCGAACCCAGGAGGTGGTGGGAATAGAAGGTCCCCTCCCCAGGGGGGAGGACGGACCCGAACAGGCCGGACCTCTTCAGGTCTCTGGACAAAAGACGGGTTACCATATCCGCCGGACTCTCCTGCCATTGAACGGAGGAAAAGGGGTGCTCCTTGAGCGAGCGATCCCGCCTGATGATGGAACCAGTATGGTACGGGGAGGCAACCGCGAAACGTGCAACCTTGATGGCAACCGGAAGGGATTCATACCTGCCCGGTGTGCGAGGGGGGTCGTAGGCAAGGGCGTACCGATCGGAAGCCCGGGGCTTCCGCACCGCACTGCTGCATCCTGCCGCAAGAAACGAGAGGCCCAGGGCCATGCCGACGACTATGCAGGCATCTTTTACAAAGGGCCTCGGTTCCCTTCTCATCAGCATCGATCCCCCCCTGATTCGAAGCACGAACACGGACCATCCTCACGGGAGACTCCACCCGGGGGCATTTCCCGGAATCCGCCGGACAGGCATGCCGAGCAGTGATGGTTCACCGCCCTTTCCCCAGACCGACTCCGTGCGGGAATCCCTGTGCTGTCATTCGCTATGATTTTTCAGGACCATTCTCGATGTCGAGTATAGATAAATGCACCCTGGAAGTCAATCCGCGATGCTCTTCCATCCCCGGCGGTGCAGATCCCAATAGATGAGGGCGCCGGCAGCGCATCCGGTCAGGAGGAAGGCCATTCCGGGGGCGAATTCCTGCAGAAGCACCTTGCCGATCCCGAAGAGCACGGCATAGATGAGGATGCATCCCGCGATCCAGTCGAGGAAGGAAAAGCAGAGATCATCGGTTACGGGCACGGAGTCGCCCAGCCGCTTCCTGATCGGCCACCACCCCGGGCCTGCAGGCCGCGCCCTCCGGTAGAATCCCTCGAGCACCCGTTGATCCTCAGGCGCGGTGAGAAAGGTGACGATCACCCAGGCCACTGTTGTCAGCACCACGGTGATGATAAGGGTATAGGCGAAGGCGGTATGCTCGGGGAACACGATGATCCCCCGTGTCTGGAGCAGCTTTATGCCCAGGGAAACCACCAGGGCGACGATCATGGAGGATATCTCCGACCAGGCATTGATGCGCCACCAGAACCAGCGCAGGATGAGCACGAGCCCGGTTCCCGCGCCGATGCTCAGGAGAAGTTCCCATCCCCCGGTGATCCGCTGCATGATGAGTCCGATGATGCCCCCGACGACCATGAGAAGAACGGTGACGATCCGCGAGACGGTGACGTAATGGCCTGCAGGCGCATCCTTGACGAGAAAACGCCGGTAAAAATCGTTGACCACGTACGAGCACCCCCAGTTGAGCTGGGTGGAGATGGTGGACATGAACGCGGCAGCCATGGCGGCAAACATCAACCCGAGGATCCCCGGAGGCAGGTAGTGGGTCATCATCAGCACATACCCCTCCCCGGGATTTTTCAGCCCGGGGAACACCACCCATGCCACTATGGCGGTGAGTATCCACGGCCACGGTCTGAGGCCATAGTGGGCGATATTGAACCAGAGGGTGGCCAAAAGCGAGTGTTTCTCATCCCGCGCGCTGAACATGCGCTGGGCGATGTATCCGCCTCCCCCCGGCTCCGCACCGGGATACCATGACGCCCACCATTGGACCCCGATATAGGCGAAGAAGAGGATCACCGGCATCCACGCGGACCCTACCTGCGGAGCAAAGGAGACGAAGGAATCGGCAGCCTTCTGTGACCCGGCCTGTGCGAGCAGGCGCACCTTGAGCGCACCCATGCCGCCGATCCCCCTGACGGCGAAGACGGCAAGGAGGATGGACCCGGTCATGGCGAGACCGAACTGAAAGAAATCGGTGATTACCACCCCCCAGAGCCCGGAAAGACTGGAGTAGACCACGGTGATGACAAGGCATACCGTTATGGCGATCCAGCGGTCGATGCCCAGGGCAACCTCCACGATGGTGCCCATGGCGGAGATCACCCATCCCATGATAACCGCATTGACAATGATTCCCAGGTAAAGGGCCCGGAACCCCCTGAGGAATGCAGCGGGCCTGCCCCCATACCTGAGCTCGGCAAACTCGACATCGGTGAGCACCCCCACCCGCCGCCACAGCCTTGCGAAGAAAAAGACGGTGAGCATGCCCGACAGCACGAAGTTCCACCAGAGCCAGTTGCCCGCTACGCCGTACTTGTACACCAGTTCCGTCACCGCAAGAGGGGTGTCCGCGGCGAAGGTGGTCGCCACCATAGAGGTCCCGGCAAGCCACCAGGGAAGCTTACGGCCGGCAACGAGATATTCGTCGACATCCCTCCCCGCCCGCTTGGAAAAATAGACCCCGATGCCCAGGGCAAAGGCGAAGTAGAGGGCGACGATGACCCAATCAATCCCGGAGATGGTCACTGGATATCCTCCCCCATGGCATGCCCCAGTGCAAAATAGATCTCCGCTGCCTCCGCGACCTGCCGGAAGGAGATGGATTCATCCGGGGTGTGTGAATGGATGAGATCACCGGGTCCCAGCAGCACCGGACGCACCCCCGAGGCCCACAGCCGGTTGGCGTCCGAATGGCTGCGAAACGGACCCGGCTCCCATGGAAGGGAGCGCTGCACATAGATCCCCTTGAGCGCCTCCACCAACGGCCCCTTTTCAGGAAGCTCGTATCCCGCATCAATGGTAAGGAAGCGGAGATTGCCGTCGAAGTGGGGATTATTCGCACGCGCCTGCTCGAAGAGCTCCTCGATTTCCGCAACGATTTCCCCGATAGGCGATTCGGGGGGCATGTGCACATCAAGCCAGGCCTCGCAATGGTCAGGGACGATGAAACCCGCCCTGGTGGTGAAGAGGTCCCTGATGTTATACACCAGTTGGGAACGATTGGTTTCGATGTAGTGGGTGAACTGGACGATCATCCTCAGCATCGCCTCGATCGGGTTCTGGCACTGGTTTGCCAAGGATGCATGGATGCGCTTTCCCTTGGCAACGAGCTGGATCTCCAGATAGCCGTAATGGCTCAGACAGGGTTTGAGCCCGGTGGGCTCACCGATGATCGCCCAGTTGAATTGACAGGTGTTTGCCAGGATTCGAGCGCCGTCACCCTCCTCCTCCTCACCCACCACCAGGGCAAGGGCAATGGGCGGGGGGGATGGAGTGCGTTTCCACAGGGCGATGAATGCCTCGATCATGGCCGCACACCCCCCCTTCATGTCCGCGGCGCCAAGGCCCGCGATCAGGTCTCCCTCTTCGGTATACCCGAATTGATCGAGATCGTAGGCGATCACCGTATCCAGATGGCCGACGAAGCTGACCTGCACCTCCCCTTCGGGCATGACCACCAGGTTGTATCGCGCCTCGTCCACCTTTTGCCGTTGAACCGGAAGACCGTGGCGTTTGAGATATCCATGGAGGTAATCGAGGATCTCCTCCTCCTTGCCGGAAGGGCTATAGATGTCTATCATTCTCTCCAGGAGCCTCTTGAGACGATCATGCCGTATGGGTCTCGAATCGAACACTATTGTTTTCGAATCACCTGGCCTACTGGTGGCCATTGGAGTGCTTCTGTTTGAATGCCCTGAGCTGCTCGTCCAGATTGAGACTCAAGTACACGTGCTCCTCTGATTTTCCGAAGCCCATCTTGCGGAAGAATTTCAAGGCGGGTTTGTTGTCCGCCTCGGAATCGACCAGAAGGATTCGCACGCCCTCCTCCAGCATAAGCTCCCGGAACTGGGTGAAAAGCCTCTCCGCAATGCCGAATTTCTGGAACTCCTCTGCAACGCCCAGCCACACAAGATGTCCGTACTTCCAGGCCGAACGCGTTTTTGTAATGGTGGTTCCCAGGGCAAACCCGATAATCCTTCCGTCCGAATCCGCAACAAGGCAGAGCTCGGTGTCATGGTTGAACAGGTTGGTTACCTCGTACTCATCCCATGTCCGGTACAGGTTGGGTGATTCCTCCGAGGTAAAAAGCCTCTCACCCAGATGGAAGACCGCGGGGATATCGTCGATCTCCATCTGGCGGATCTCCACATTGATCCTTTTTCTGCCCTTGGTGATGGTGTCTTGCTCTGCCATGGATGTATAAAGGGCTTTGCAAGGCCCTTATTGCCGTATCCCTCCTTTACGCTCTACGTTATTCATCGACATTATAAAACAATTCCTTGCCAAGGGCGAGCACAGTGGGTATCGGCACAATTCCCATGTTGAATCCTCAGGCCGTGAGCGTGAGCAGACATATTTACTCCACTGGACGGGCAGGCTTTCTTAATTTTCTAAGCTCGCTTCGCTACATTGCACAAACTCGCTTCGCTCGGACATGTGCAATGTTATACGCTGCAACCAAGCTTGCCAGGCGGAGCGAAGCGGAGCACTATGCTCTTCTCTGAGTTACCTATAAGGCCCGCTTCACGAACCCCCAGCCTCCCTCTATCGCCCCGTAAACATGTCTGCCCACTGTAACGCATGCCAAAACGAGCGTTGCTGCCATGATGCGCCAACCAAGCTTGCCAGGCGGAGCGTAGCGAAGCACTATGTTGTGCCTGCTGCTACAGAAAAATTTACAAAATCCCTCTCTATATCGCTTCGTAAAGATGTCTATTCACGATAAAACGTCAAAATCGAAATTGGTACCGTGATGCGCCGCACCAACAAGGTCCTATGTGGTGACCCACATAATGCCGTGATGCGGCGGTTACAGTGACCGAAGCCTCGAATCCGGAGCCCACAAAAAAGTATATCCAATCGTCATTCGATCTGTCAATGCGATATACCAATTGGATATACCAATGCTGATATACCAATGGTGATATATAAAAGCTCACCAGGGCTGATAGAAAATGGGGAATATGCGGTGGCCGGCACCTGTTTGATCACACCGGCTGAACTTGCTATAGTATGTTTCAGAACAAGCCTTGGCATAGTAGCTTCGCTTCGCTTCGCTCTAACGAAGTTTGGTTGGGGGACAGGGAATGAATGACGAAAAGACCATGGAAGAAAAGATGGAAACAATCGCCCGGAATCTTTGGTGGACGTGGCATCCGGATGCCATTGACCTGTGGCGGGACATTGATCGGGACCTGTGGCGCGAGTGCTACCATTCCCCCGTCACGTTCATACGGAAGCTGGGAAAGAAACGGCTGAAGGAGTTATGCCAGGGGCCCCAGCTTCGCATCAAGATCAATCATGTCCTCTCGGAACTCACTCGATACATGGAATCCTCTGCCACCTGGGGATGCATGAAGGCGGGACCGCTGAGGGCGCGCCCGGTTGCCTATTTTTGCGCGGAATTCGGCATCCATGAATCCATGCCGCTTTACTCGGGCGGACTCGGAGTGCTGTCTGGGGACCACCTGAAGAGCGCCTCCGACCTGGGGATCCCCATGATCGGTGTTACCCTTTTCTATCGCGGGGGATACTTCCGCCAGCGAATATCCGAATCCGGGGACCAGATCGCCGACTTCGAGCTTCTCAACCCCGAAGACCTCCCCCTCGCCCGGGTTATGGATAGTAAAGGGAATCCCCTCACCATCGATCTTCCCATTCAGGGAAAAATGGTAAAGATTGGGGCGTGGACCACTCCCCTGGGCAGGGTGCCCCTCTATTTCCTCGACATGGAGGAGGCCTTCCGTTCGGTGGGGATACAGGAATTGGGCCTGCGGCTCTACGCCGGGGATGATGCGGTGCGCCTCTCCCAGGAAATCGTCCTGGGCATCGGGGGCATGCGGCTCTTGCTCGCCCTCGGCATCAGCCCCGGTGTCATCCACCTCAACGAGGGGCACTGCGCATTCGCCGTACTGGAATATGCCCGGCATCTTATGGAAGAGCACGGCATATCCTTCAAGAATGCGAGGATGCAGGCAGGCGCCCGCACGGTCTTCACCACCCATACCCCGGTCCCTGCCGGTCACGACCGGTTTTCCTCGGACCTCATCGGGGAGATGACCTGGCGATTCAGGGAATCCCTCGGCATCTCCCACGAGGAATTCATGGACCTGGGGAGGATTCATCCCGGAGACCGCAGCGAACCCTTCTTCATGACGGTGCTCGCGCTCCGGACCGCAGGGAAATCCAATGCGGTCTCCTCCATCCACGGGAAGGTGAGCCGGATCATGTGGGCAAATCTGTGGCCGGACCGCTCCTTCCAGCATATCCCCATAGGACATATCACCAACGGGATCAATGTCCTGGGCTGGCTGGCTCCCTCCATGAGACGCCTCTTCCAGCGCTATTTTCCCCCTGACTGGGAGGAACGGATCGGCGAGGAAGCGGTATGGCGACACATTCACTCCATACCCGACGAAGATCTCTGGAATGCCATCCTCTCCCTCAAGACCACGCTCATCGGATTCCTGCCCCGGGTCCCCCACCGGGCGCACCCGGCCGATATCCATCTTGATCCCCACGCCCTGACCATCGGATTTGCCCGGAGGTTCGCCGGATACAAGCGGGCCGCCCTCTTACTGGATGAGCCTGAACGGCTTTGGGGGATACTCGCCAACAAGGACCGTCCGGTCCAGATCATATTTTCAGGGAAGGCCCATCCCCGGGATGAACTGGGGAAGGGACTCATTAAAAAGGTCTTCCAATTCGTGATGAATCCACGCATCCCTGGAAAGGCAGTGTTCATCGAGGATTACGACATCAATGTGTGCCGCCACATGGTCCAGGGGATCGATCTCTGGTTGAACACCCCCAGCCAGGGATACGAAGCGAGCGGCACCAGCGGAATGAAGGTGGCGCTCAACGGTGGGTTGAACCTTTCCATCCTGGACGGATGGTGGCCGGAGGGATACGACGGCACCAACGGGTTCGCCGTTCACGGCTCCAGGCATGAAAACCATGACATCCGTGACGTGCGTGACCGGGAGGCCGTGTTCAAGGCCCTGGAAGATGAGGTCATCCCGCTTTACTACCGGAAGAACGGGCAAGGTATCCCCGTTGAATGGGTGCACCGGATCAAGCAGGCCATGTGCACCCTGGGCTGGAAATTCAGCTCGGACCGGATGCTGATGGACTACGTGAATCACTGCTACATGCAGGCGGCGGGCATTTCCACCTGCCAGATGAATATCCCCTTCGTATGACATGACAATAGGGAAGCAACCAGGGCTAAACGTTCACAATTGGAATTGCTGTGACAGTGCACGGGCGAATGAACAGCGGTGCCAGAGGAGACAATGAAGAAGACCAAGATCATTTGCACCATCGGGCCGGCCAGTGACTCCCCCAAAGTGGTCGGAGATCTGATCAGGGCGGGGATGGATGTGGCCCGGCTCAATTTCTCCCATGGGACCCGGGAGGAACACGCGGCAAAGATCGGGATCATTCGCGAGCGTGCACGCGAGAGGGGACGCCATGTGGCCATCCTGCAGGACCTGGCAGGCCCGAAGATCCGGGTCGGTTTCATCCCCGGTAAGGGAATCCGTCTCAGCACCGGGCAGGAATTCATTCTCACCAGCCAATCTGTTAATGGTTCAAAGGAGCGAGTCTCCATCACCTACCCCGGACTCCCCCACGAGGTGCGCAAGGGCGACCGGATCATGCTCTCCGACGGCGCCATGGAACTGAAGGTCCTCGATACCACGGACACGGACATCCGCTGCAGGGTGGTCATCGGTGGGATGCTCAGCTCCCACAAGGGGATCAACATCCCCTCGGAGACCCTCGATATCCCCTCCCTCACGGAAAAGGACGTTCAGGACCTCGCATTCGGTCTCGAAAACGGTGTGGATATGGTGGCCCTCTCCTTTGTCAGATGGGCGGAGGACATTACAAAGGTCAAGGGGATCATCACGGAAAAGGGTCATGACACCCCGGTCATCGCAAAGATCGAAAAGCACGAGGCATTGAGGAACCTGGATGCCATCCTTGCGGCTTCCGACGGGATTATGGTGGCCCGGGGCGACCTCGGTGTGGAGATACCCCTGGAGAGGGTGCCGCGTTTCCAGAAGGAGATCATCCGCAAGGCGAATGAGGCGGGGAAGCCCGTGATCACCGCCACGCAGATGCTCCGTTCCATGGTCGATGCAGCCAGGCCCACCCGGGCCGAGGCAACCGATGTGGCGAACGCCATCCTGGACGGGACCGATGCGCTCATGCTCTCCGAGGAGACCGCCACCGGCAGGTACCCGGTCAAGGCGGTCAAATACATGGGGCTCATTGCAGGGGAGACGGAGAAGAACTATCCCTATGAGCGATACGCGCATATTCAGGGAAAGGGGTGGAGCATTACAGAATCCGTTGCCAATGCCGCCTGCATGCTGGCAAGTCACCTCGAGGCACGGCTTATTGTCGCATTCACACAATCGGGAACCACGGCGCGGCAGATCTCCCGGTTCCGGCCCTCCCAGCCCATCATCGCACTCAGTCCGGTTGAACAGACATTGCGCAGGTTGAGCCTCCAATGGAACGTACTCCCTTGCTACTTCCCTCCCCTCTCCGATACGGACAACATGATCGAAAAGGCGGCCCAGGCAGCCCTCGCCACCGGAATGGCCTCACAGGGCGATATCATTGTTATCACCGCAGGGCTCCCCCTTCGCTCCAGCGGCACCACAAACCTGATACGGGTCAAAGAGCTCTGAGTTCCGGGGGTGAGAATTGTGCCTCCTCCTTGTTCATCCTAATCTGTCCATTGATCCCCGTACCGATGGATACATCAGGTTCAACCATCGGGTGATGATAGCGCATAAATTCTCAAAATAAACCATAAGATAAGAACAATATAGTTGATTCGACTGGTAATATTCATTACAATTTTTAGTACGGG
>JBLIRP010000016.1:0-52403 GCA_049472355.1 bacterium
GATTCCCGCCGCTCATCCCGGGTATGTTTCCGAACTGGACGTTGGATGTGCTCTTGATGGTCATGTCCGTCCACATACCCTCCCGGAGGTCGAAGGTCGCCTCACCCTTGCCTGCGGTCCTGGTATCCGATTTTCCCCCCATCTGCGCGGTGGATTGCGTGAGCGAGCGCTCCTTGACGGAGAAATAGGCCAGTCCCTCGCTCACCTCTTCCAGGGTAAATACCTGCTTGGAAACCGATTCCATCTGCATGCCGGCCGTACTGCTTCCCATGCCCATCTTCCGGGTCACCTCGAATTCATCGCCCGGCTCCAGCGGATCCTCGGGAAGCTCCGGGAACCAGAACACCCCCGTTTTCCAGGCATCCGCGATCATCTTTGAGGATTGTTCATACATGGCGGCCATCCCCGCAGGCAGATCCCCGGCCTGGCCCTCCAGGGGAGGCATGGCGCTCCCCTCGGATTGAATATTGCGGATCTCCCCGCTTTGATGCATGTCCGCCGTAAACCGAATCTTGGAAAGGTCCATCTGGCCGCTATTCGAGGATTCCCCCTGGGATTGAATCCGTGCTGAAAGGCTCACCCAGCCCTTGTTGGGGCCCTTGGATACCTCATACCGGATGGTGCTCTTGTTGCGGTTCACCTCCTTGTTTCCCATAAACGAGGTTTCGCTTTGCGTGGACAGCGTGGTAACCCAGACCTGCCCGGGGGCGACCTTGTATTGTAACGTGTACGAACCGGCCAAAGCCGAGCAACTGCAGAAACACACAAGGATCACACCGCACAGAACAACACCTATCTTCCTCATCGACTTGCCTTTCGTTCTAAGGTTTTGATCTTCCGTTCGACCCTTTCCCGGTCGCCGGCCTTGGGCGAGACCTTGAGATAGTTCCGGTATGCCTGGGCCGCATCTTCGTAGCGCTCCCAGTCATCGTACAATTCGCCGAGCCCCCGGTATGCCGGTGCATATTTTGCATCCAATCGCATCGACTCCCTGTAAAGCGCCTCTGCCTGTTTTTTCTCTGCAGGAGAGGCACCAAAGGCAAAATCGCCGAGCATGCACTTGGCCACGCCATAGGCAATCGGGGCGGTGCGAATCCCCTTCTCATACAGGGTTGTGTAATCCTGAAGGGCCTGTTCGTAGCGCTCTTTCCCCATGGCCTGCTCCGCACGGGGAAGCAATGCCTGCTTCAGGAATTGAACGTACTCGGCCTGCCTTTTCTGGGAGCCATGGGACTTTTGAGCAGCCTGCACCTCCTGGAGGTTGGTGAGTTTTTCCACGAATTGGGAGCGGGTGGGGGAGGAATCACTGATGGTCTGCACAAGGCCGCTCGCCCCCAGGGACTGGCGCAGTCGCTGCATGTTCATCTCCATCAGGCCCCTGGTCTCCCGCAACTGGGATGCCCATGGCCCCAGGGCCTGCTCCTCCTCCCTG
Source organism: bacterium (assembly GCA_049472355.1). Taxonomy (GTDB): domain Bacteria; phylum SZUA-182; class SZUA-182; order DTGQ01; family JAFGSM01; genus JBLIRM01. The sequence continues at coordinate 1,433 of JBLIRP010000016.1, forward strand.
GCCATTCGGCTGGTGATCTGATGGACATGGTCCCATCCCTTGGCGGCCTCGGAGGTGTCGTACCCTGCCAGGGCCAGATATTCCATACCCTGGGCGTCCGCCACCGCCTCGAACTGAAACCGGGGATCAATCGGGTTTCCTCCTTCGTCCTTGGAGGGGATGCTCCGGATCACATCCTTGATGCTGTAATAGGCGCTCTGGGCCGCGCCGACGGCTGCCATGCGCTTCATGGTCTCCCGGTAGGTGGTCTCGCCGGAAAACATCCGGTCCGTCTGCCGGACATCCTCCAGCTCAACCGCATAATCCACGGCCACATCCAGGAGGGAGCCGAACAATGCCCCTGCAAGGGCCTTGTTGCGCTGGCGCCTCTCCCCGGCCTTGATCTCCTGGTACATATCGACGTAGTATCCTTCACACACATGGGCGATTTCATGGGCAAGGACCCCGGCCAACTGGGCCTCGTTGTCCATGGCAAAGAGCAGGCCGGTGGTCATGACGACATGTCCGTCCACATACGCATACAATTCCGGCCTGGGGGATTCGATGAGGGTCACGCTGAGAGTGACGCCCCCAGGGGGTTGCTTCCCTGCGGAAGTCAATTTCGTGACCACCCCTTGGGCATACCCGAGGATCTGTGCGTCGGACAGGGTAGGGCGATCGCGCATATCCGTATGATATGCCTGTGTGGCCTCCTTGATCAGTGCCCGGCCGTCCGCGTTCAACTCCAGCGCCATCCCCCGTGCCGACACCAGAAGGATCATAATGAAAAACAGCGCAATACCCTTGGCAATACCTCTGCCGGTGCCATACATGTTCATTCCGTCCCCCCATCTTTTTGGTATGACCATACGGCGAAAAGATCGATTGACTCACTTGTGACTCACCTGGAATGTCCCTGTTTTTTCGTGATGTCCCGACAATGCAATAACATTCATGATTGATCATTGACGGCACACTTCTCATGCCAGGGTCATTATCTGCGCACTATATCAAATCGCCTTCGAACCCGTCAATGTCATGCAGGATATGGGAATGATTTGAATTCGGCCGGTCCATTTATCATTCAGGTTAATGACAGACGCGTATCATGCCGTATCCTTCATTCTTGAAAGAATCCTTCTCACCAGCCAGCATACGAAGAGAACCCCATAGTAGACAATGATCGAAAGGAACGTTACAAGGATGATCCCGTAATGGGGGCGACCGGTCCTCGATGCAAGAACAGAGAAGAGAAGCCCCAGGATGAGCATGACCGGTCCGAGGCCCCACGCCGTCATCCTCAGCCACCTGCCTTTCCTGGGTCGGGCCGTCTCCTGAGGGGGTTGCAGCGCCTGCTGCCGTCCCTGTTCAAGGGACCTTTCCTTCTTCTTTTCTTTCTTTTCAGGCATCCAGTATGCTCTCTGGTGGATCAGCGCGGCCAATCCGGCCAGAAGGATCAGTGACGTCAGGATGACGTGGGAGGTAAACAGGGCCGCAATCATGAGACCTATAAGGATCAGCGGCGTAAGCGTGGCATCGCAGGACCTTCTGACCATGGAATTCATTTTGCTCAATCCGCTTTCCATATATTCGGATGCCCTTTGAATCCTACCACCCAGGGGATAGATCCTCCTTCGGAGGAAAAACGCTGTCGCGATAACAATCAAAAGCAGGACCCAGGCGATGAGGTCCGTGATCTCACCCCGTGAATAGACCATGGTGATGGTCAGGGGCTCCTGGCGTGCCATGGTCTTTGCAAAGCGGTATAACTGGCCTGACAAGGGGATGGACACCGGTATGGACATGACGGCGGTATCATAGCCGGAGGTAATTCCCCCTGTGCCTTGCGGCTTCTGAGGCTGCGGCGTTGCGGTCTCCGCCTTTTTCCCGGCAAATCCCCTCTCCATAACCTGCTGCCTCGCCATATCCTCCCTGCTGATCATGGATTTCATGAATGCATCCGTCTTTTCCTCCTGTTCGCGCCATGCATCCTTGTCCCGCCCTATCGTTGCCGGGGCCCCTTCGTATACGGACTCCATGGGCGATTCGAGGGTCGCATCCCGCAGCGGGGCGACCAGGCGATGGGTTCGTTTGGCACAGGAGCATCCCATGAGCGGCCCGATCCCTTTAGCCAGTCGCTCCTTTTCCATGGTCCCGCCGAAGTGCAGAAAATCGTAATCCCTCGGCAGGTACAAGGACCATAGTATCTTGCTCACCATGATCTCCGTTACCTGGGGGAGAAGGACCTCCCTTTTCCCGTACGCGGAGAACGGCATTCCCTTCTGGTAATAGATGATTTCAACCCTGAAGGGCTTCAGCCGCTGGCCCTCTTCCTGGGATCGGATAAGGGGGATGTATAACGTATCCCCCTCCCGGGCGGGCTCCGAGGGTTTGTCCCCGACGAATACGCTCCACAATTCGGACTCCTCGGGAAGTTGAAGCTTCAGGAATTGCTTCAACTGATTGCGCACCTCATAGATGATGCGATGCACCACCTTTCCATCCTCGGTGAAGAAGCTGACCCCGTTTGCGGAATCAATGACCGCCATGGTCACGGATACCTTCGGATGGCGCCGGATATCGAGATCCAGTGCAAACGGATGGTCCAGGTATTTGAAACCGAATATGAGCGGCTTCAGTGACTTCCGGAAAAGCTGCAGGGGAAGCTTCTGAACGGCCACCTTTTCCAGGCCCTCATGGCTGACCACCTTCACCTCGGCGCTGCTCCTCAGCTCCAGTCCCAGATATCCGATGTCCTTTACCGCATTCAGGGTCTCCGGGGTGGAAAAAGAGAAACGGCTGGCTGCATCGAGCAGGGTCTTTTCATACCGGATGGCGAGCCGGAATACCCCCTTGTGCTCGTAATCCAGGCCGACCTCAAGGATCCTTTGATCCTCCTGGCTTCGCTCCCTCCATCCCCCTACACCCTCCCCCTGGACCGACAGGATATTCAGCCCTTCGGGTATCCTCAGCGCCAATGCATCGATTCCCGCGTGCAGGATGGTGTACTCGATATCCATGGCCACCGTCAAGGCGTCATCATCGATGGACACCAGATGGTAACTCTGCGCGTATATCTTTGCGGGTACCCTCCTTACGGCAGGAACCGCCTTTTTGCCATACCATTGAACGGTCAGTTCCTTGACCGAGGGAAATATCGCTGATACCAGGGTGGACCGCTCCCCGGCCGATACGGTCACCTGTTGGGCCTGGGGGACCTTCACCGTGATCTCATCCAGCGGGATCTCCAATTCGAGCATGGTGATGGATGTCTCCAGCACCGGGATGGACACCTGATAGTTGCCCTCATCCAACGAGGACCTCATAGAGCATACGGCCCGTATCCGGAAATGGCCCGCCCTGTCGAGGATAAGCTGGTGATATCCCCCCTCCGTGATGAGCAGGGCAGTGGCCTGGTCGACCAGCACCTCCTGCAGGCCCAACTGGGAAGGAAGAAAGGGGATGCGTGTATACCCCTTTTCCTCAAGCACCTCCAGGTCAAGATCGGCCTCGATCATGGTCCAATCCCCGGTCATCCTCCCCTTGTACACCGCCTTGGTGAGCCGGTGATCCAGGGGGGCAGGGATCTCTTTTGCGGGGACGATCATCCTGTCCAGGAGGTTGTCGAACTGTTCACGGCTCAGTCGGACCTTCCCGTCCTGAATCGTGTATACTGGTTTCACCCCCTTGGATGTCTGATGGAGGATCTTCTGAAATTCATCCCAGGTCAGGGTGATATCATCACTATCCAAATCGATCTGCCCTTTGAACTCCTCCCACCCCAGGCTCACCTGGGGAGCAGGCTGCCGGCCGTCGTTTTCGCTGCAGGCACAGGGAACCCGCATCAGGAAGAGGAGGCCCGAAAGGGCGAGGAGGCAGATGATGAACGACGCGGGCTTGGTCGAGGATTTGGACCGCCTGATCCTTTTGTCCAGATGAACCATCCCCGGTATCCAGAGCAGAAGGAAACAGACCACTGCCTCCCAAACACCCAGGGAGAGGGAGAATAAGAACAGCAGGCCCAACAGGGGCAGGGACCACCTGGAGAGAAAAAAACGCCTCAGCCGGAGGAGAGCGGGCGTGATCATCCGTTTCACCCTGCCGGCCACAGTAATGAACAGGGACGCAACGGAACGCCGCCATATCAGCAACGCAATGATCAAGATCAGGATGCCCAGCCAGGCAACCGCCCTGTACAGGCCCGCCCTTACATAGCGGATCTCCAATTCCAATGGTTCATCCCGCACGATATTGCTCGCAAAACGGTACAACTGCCCCGAGGTCGGGATCTGGATATTCATGGGCAACACCCCGACCCCGCCGTACACCCTGGCCTCCCCCTGAATCATCTTATCCTCGATCTGTTGCAGCCGCTCATCAAAGGCGAATTCATTCATCACCTGCCGGGACATCGTGCTGCTGTTGATGTCGATATTGCGGAAGGTGGTCTTGGCCCTTTGTCGCTCATAGGCGTGCATCATATCCGATTCATGCCCCGGTCTCCTCCATCCATAGGGGGCGACCTTGGACATATCCACCTTGATTTGGCCCCGTTTCAGGATGGGGGTCAAACCGCTTGCCATATCCTCCTTCTCCAGATCGGTAATGAATCGATAGTAGATGAACCGCTCCGGAAGATAGACCGACCAGAGCAACTGGCTCACGGTGAGGTCTGCCTGAGGCAGGGCGACCGTCCTTTTACCCTGGAAGGAGAATGCATCCGATTCCGTATAATAGATGATCTCCACCCTGAAGGATTCGAGGTCATTGTCATGCTTTCTGGAGCTGATCAGCGGTACATGGATCGTATCCCCATCCCTGCCGACCTCGACGCTCTCGTCCCCCACCAACGCACTCCAGATATGGACCCCCCCGGGCATCGTCAATTGAAGCGATTGCTTTAGCTGGTTTTTTACCGCATACTCGATCTTGCTGATGACGAGGCCATCCTCCGTGAAGAAGCTGACCGCACTCGCCGAATCGATCGTGGCCTGAGGCAGGGCCACCTTCTCGTGTTTTTTGATATTCAGGGCGAGGTGATAGGGGTGCTTGAGATATCTGAATCCAAGGATGATGGGATTGGTGGATTTCTGAAACAGGTGCCGGGCCAGTTTCTTGACCATGACCTTTTCCAAACCCGACGATTCCTCGATCACAAGCTCCGCGCTGGTCTTCAGCTCAATCCCGATATACCCTTTGTCACCCACCCCGTTGACGGTATCGAGGACCTCCAGGCCGGAATACTCAACCATGCCCATATCGTCCCCAAATGACCCTTCTGAAAGGATCGTGACGGTGAATGTGCCCTTTTGTTCAAAATCCAAGGGGATCCATAGTATCCGCTGATCCCCCTCCTGGGTCTCATGCCAGTCCCCGACCCCGGGGCCTGCAACGGACAGGATGGTCATCCCTTCCGATATGGCGAGCCTCAGGTGATCAACCCCCGATTGGAGCACGTTGTAAAAGACATCCTGGTTGACCTTCAGGGCATCGTCCTCCACCGAGATCAATTGATACGATTCGGCATATATCTTTGCAGGGACCCTTTCCTCGCTCTTCGTTTCCCTCTTCCACTGCAGGTCGAAGGAGCGGCCGGCAGCGAGTATCGCCTTCACGGTGGTTCCACTACCGAGCCTTTCTGTCTCCAGATACTGGGCGGAGGGCATCTCGACCTCTATATCCGTAATGGGAATCTCCAGGCTGACCAGGGTGATGGGGACCTCCTGGATGGGAAAGAGGAGCTTGTGAGGCCCCTTATCCAGAGAGGATTTTATGGAAAAGTGCGCCCTCACCCGATATTTGCCCGGCCGGTCGATGAGGAGGGAATGAAATCCCCCTTCACCGAGAACGATTGCCGGACGATCATTGATGGTCATCCCTTTGAGGGCCAATGACGAGGAGATGATGGGGACCTTTATGTATGCATTCTCTTTTAAAACCGTCAGCTCAAAATCCGCGGTGAAGGCAAAATCCCCTTCCCTCATGCGTCCGGTATATATCGCCGCTGTCAGAATATAATCCCGTATGGGGGTCATGGTGTCCGGTTGGACAGGCTTCATGTGTTCCAGTATCTTCCTGAATTCATCCCTGGACAGGATAACCCTCCCCTCAGTCAATTGATATTCAGGCTTGTATTCCGGATCGGTCTGCTGGAGCAACCGGTGCAGTTCTTCCATGGTCAGTTCGATCGCATCCCTGTCCAGTTTCAGAAATTCCTTGAATTCCTGCCAGGGAAGATTGATTGTCGATCCACAGGCGTTGTTCCCATTGCCATCCCGGTTGGTCCCGGCAAGGGTATGATTCAGCGCGATCGGCATTACAACCACGAAAAGGGTAAGAAGGGTGATGCACCATCCTCGGCGTTCTTTCATGACCGTTCTCCTCAATCCTTTTTTAAGATATATTTTTCTTCCACTTGAAAATCCCCTTTGGGGTATTTTCAGGCTTCCTTGTAAGCCGAAGTCTCATCCGCGTTTCACTTCTACATTCTACATTCGACATTCGCAGTTTCATCCGGCTCATGTGGGTTTCTCTTCCATTTACAGACCAGTCCCATAATTAATCATCGTCATATTAAGAGTCATGGTCAGGAAATGCCGACAATCAAGGCAGCGTTTGACACCGTTGTAATCGGTAACGCATGTTGTCCTCATGGTGCGTTTTCCCTTCACAAATCCTTCCAGTATACCACCCATAATGGCAAAAAAGCGGGCATATACCGCCCTCGCTGGTCCCAAAAAATGCCATTCTATCAGTAAATCGCGCAGTTCATGGTGAGGGGTTTGTACGGGTCTCGATCCTCATGTTCTGGTGCACTGTTTCACCCTATTGATCTTTAAACTTGAGAATTCCTGTAGCTTGCTACAGGGTTACCTCCAACTATAAAAAGGAAGATGTTTTACCTTTGGATACGCCGCGGCTTACTGCGGGGAGGATTCATTCGCAGTGGGTTTAATCTCCGGCCCGTGGGGCGATCAAAAAAAATGTCTTGATACCCTGCTGCGTGAGGGGGTAGGATATTTTATAGTCGCACGCAAAAGATCATTCAGGTGATTAAGACAAGCGGAGATCCGCCATGGGAAAATCAGAGTGGATATTTCAAAGAAGGCACATCACGTGTCCGGACTTCGATGCGCCGTCTTCTCCACCTGCATGCGACACGCACCGGCGTCGGATTGGGGTAACGCCCATGATAAGTTAAGTACTGAAGGGATACATGGAAGGATCTGTTGACTAATAGGATTTGAGACGAATATGGTCCGCAGTTCCGGGTTCCACGATATACTTGGAATCTATTTGGGGCCATAGCTCGTTCACGAACTGCATATAGAGCTGTTTCCTGGTGGTGGGCATGTCTTTGCCGGCTTGGCCGAGTTGTTCCAAAAAGCGTTTTGTTTCACCCGTGGCCTCTGCGACGACCCTGTGGCGATATGCAGCGGCCTCCTGAAGCATCCGGTTGGCCTGTGCCCTGGCTTTCAGTATCTGCTCATTTCGATAGCTCTCTGCTGCAGTGATCATCTGTTTCTTATCGATCTGGGCATTGATTACATCGTCGAAATAGGACTGGACAACCGATGAAGGACGGACCTCACGCAATTCCACAAATGTAATCTCCAGACCCGTTCCGATGGCATCGAGCCTTTTCTGCAAATCCCCCTTGATCCGATCTTCAATGGCCCGTTTACCATAGGTCAGGATTTCATCCACGGGCATCGAGGCCAATGTGCGAATCATGGTGCTGCTGAGGCTATTTCTGAGTACCTGGTCATTGTTTTGAACGTGAAACAGATACTCGGCGGGTCGTTCGATGGTGAATTGCAGCACACAGATCAGGTTCACCACATTATTATCACCGGTGATACAGTATGAATCCAATTGCGTCAAATCCTTAAAGATCCTGGCAATATGGCTGTCTTCAGAAAAGTCGTCAAAGATAATGCGATGGACCTTCCGTATCTGGACCTTGTCTACCCGATCAATGGGCCAGGGAAATGCAAAATGGATCCCCGGCATGACATGGGTGTCGATCATCCTGCCGAATCGTTGAAGAACGCCCACCTCATTGGGAGAAACGGCATAGATGCCGGACAGGATATACATCACACAGAGGAGGGCGAGCACCCCCCACAGAAACATCCGGGTGCTGCGGACGGTCTGACGAAAAAGCTGTTTGATGCGATCCTCTGCCATATTCCCTATTCTTCCTTCACCTGGGGGCTGGTGAGATATTGAAAAAGATCCGTGTCCGTGGAAAGGACAAGGGTGCTGTTTTCCTTGAGGATTTCCTTATAAAGCTCCAGGGACTTGGAAAATGTGAAGAAGTCACGATTCTGGCTGTATGCCTCACCGTAAATGCGTATGGACTCCCGGTCACCCTCTCCTTTGATCTGTTCGGCTTCCTGATAGGCCTTCGCCATGATCTCCGAAACCTCTTTGTCCGTTTGTGCCTCGATCCCGGCTGCCTCCTCGGTGCCTTCGGCCCGGTATTTCTTGGCCTCCTTCTCCCGCTCGGATTGCATCCGGTTAAATACAGCCCTGGCCACAATGGAGGGGTAATTCAATCGTCGAATCCCCAGTTGAAGGACCTCGAGGCCGTATTTTCCCCGGGCGTTTTGATTGGAGTTCCGGAGTATCCGATCCTCGATTTCGGCCAACTTGACGTGTTCCGGGTCGGTGTTGATCATTTGATCCAGACGATAATCTCCCAGGACGCTCCCTAGTTGCGAATTGATCATGTCCCCCAATTTCTGCTGGGCCGTATCAAAAAAACCCACGGATTGAAAAAAGAGTGACGGATCGGATACCCGCCAGCAGACATAACAGGTCAGGATAATGGGGTTTTGGTCGCCCAGGAGCAGTTGGATGGGTTGGGTGACAAACACCTGTGTCCTTCGATCGATTCGATTCACGGTTTCAAAGAATCCGGGGATTTTCCATTTCAACCCGGATTGATCCATTATCCGCACCGGTTTCCCGAAGCGGGTGACCAAGACATATTCCTTCTCACTGACCGTGAAGGTGCACAAGAAAAGGACAATGACGAGAAACGATACGATCGACACAATGATGAGCGTTTTTCTCATAATGTTATTTCCCTTCGTCCTCCTGAATCAGCCCGGAAATGCCTGGAATATCCGTAAAACCCATCCACATCCGGGGATTACCTGCCGTGGGATCGACAATGATCAGCCTCTTTGTCTTCAATGCCTGCTGCATCTCTTTTAAATAGAGATTGCTCCGATTGATTTCACGATGGCCTTCCCAGGTTTTCAGCCGTGACAAGAACCGGGAGGCATCCCCGACGGCCTGCAATTCCTTTCTGCTGCTGTACGCCTCGGCATTTGACATCCGGCGCGCAGCCCCGCCCCGTGCTTCAGGAAGCTTCTGATTCCGGTATCCGTATGCCTGATTGATGATCTGCTGTTTCTCCTGGTAGGCTGCAATCACCTCTTCAAACGCATCCGCCACGGATATGGGAGGATGGGTGTCTTTCATGTTGACGCTCAACAATTCGATCCCCATGTCCATGTCATCCATTCTTTTTTGGACATCTTCCCGGATTGTGGTGACCAATCCACTTCGTAACCGTGTCGCGATGTCATAAAAGGTATTTGTGGCAAAGAGCCGGGTCATCACCTGATGGGTGATATGGTCTAAAACCGCCTCGGGATCCTTGTTCAGAAAGATGTAATCAGAAAGGTCCTTGATCCGATAGTGCAGGATCAGATAGGGGTGAAAATAGTTGTTATCCCCTGACAGAAACGGCTCCCCGGTACCGTGTTCCTGGGTCCAGAGCAATGCGAAAGACTGCCCGCTGGTGATATTTCCGATGGGGATTCGACGGATCTCTTTTGTCCTTTCCGTGACGATCTTCTCCACAGGCCAGGGATATTTGAGGTGAAGACCGGGCTTCAAAGACACCCCCTGATCCACGGCCTTGCCGAAGACCACTCGAATACCTTCCTCCATGGGTCCGATGGTGACTATGCAGGTGCTGCAATACCAGAGCAACGGAATAATGAACAGCAGCCAATAATATCTTGTAATTGCCTGCTTTATCCGGGGATTCCGACCCAGTGGTCTGCCCAGAAAGCGGTCCGCGCCATGTATGACCTTGTGAATGGATTCGGGATTCATGATCCGGGCGATCCATTGAAAAAAATGATATTGGCCCAATAATCGGGGATCCTTACGGATTTGCGGATTCAGGAACTGGATCACGCTCTCTATGGCAAAGGATAGAATAAACAGGGTGATAAGGGCGGCGATCTGCCTGTCGATGTTGATTCCCAACCGATACATGATCAATGAAATACCGGTCAGAAAGGCGGCTGCCATATCCGCTTTGGAGTGCAGCCCGTCAGAGATCAGGGCCGCTGACTTCTCTTCCTTGCCCACTGAGGTCTCAAATGCGTATACGAAATATGAACCAACGGAGAAAAACAGGAAGAAGACACCGGAGAGAACGGTGCCCTTGAGCAGGACGCCAGAGGAGGCAATCACTTTATAGAATAGGGATACGGCAACGATGAATAACAGGATGCCGATACCGAGGGATATGATGTGCTCGATGGTGGGTTTCGAAGAACCTGTGTCTTCCTGTTTTTGGAATCGAACGGCCAGGTACACCAGGACCGACGTACCGATGTCGCTGAAACTGTGCCATGCCTCGGCGAGAATCGCCATACTGCCGGTGAGAAAAAAGAGCAGGAATTTGGCGGCCGTCAGTCCGAGATTCAATCCAGTGGAGATGAGGGCGGTTTTTTCCTTTGTATTCATCATATCCCCGGTCGTTATGGCGCCCTGATAGTAAAAATATTCCATCAATTATGATGGCCTCGTGAAAAGTCGTAAAACCTGTCACTCCGGCGAAGGCCGGAATCCGGAAGTATTTGAAAACACCGGATTCCGTGTCAAGCACCGAATGATAGAATAGGGCAAAATCGACCTTTTGCGATTCCATCGATTATACTAACATATATAATTTGTCTTTAACAACCAATCCATCCATAGACCCGTCAAGGGATCAAAGGCTTAATAGGGTGTATCCATAGCGGGGCATTGCATGGGCCGGCCGGCCTTTCAGGGTATTTTCCCGTTCTATCGATCCTCATTGTCCTGCACACTATCCCCCTTTGCGCCTTTCGATCAATTTTTGTGGAATAGTTGTCGTGACGGAAATTGAAAATTCTGTCTAGGTCCTTGTCCTGAAAGGTGATTTCCAAGTGGAAAAACAAGGGGCCATCCATGATGCTTTGAAAACGGATGGCCCTTTTCAATCACAATACAAATTAGGATTAGCCTATGTTCTCATGCATCCCTAAAACAGGGGTAATCCTGAAGGGGGAAATCCCCAGATTTGAGCAGCAGTCAAAAGGCTCGCAATATCCACACCATAGTGATTAGCAAAGAAGAAATTGCCAAAAAGCATATAGGGTGCAAAGTCATCGATCCCTGTTGGAGGTAACAGATCAAAATCCACAGGAAGCCCGATTGGAAGGGGCGCACCTGCAGTATCCAGAAGATAAGGCGGCGGAAAGGGATTGAGGCCATAAAAGGCGTCAAAATAGGCAAGACCCCCACCAAATGCGCTAGGTATATTGTACATAAGCCATGGGTACATCTGAGCAGGGTCCCATACCAGGGCGGGCTGCACCGGAAGAATGGTGGTATTGTCCAGCGAGCTGACCAGCGGGACAGGTACCGGCATACCCGTCGCAGCCACAGGGGAGAGTGCCGGGGACCAGAGTGGCCAAAGCAGATTGTATGGCGGCAGCGCTTCCCAATATTGGGCCTGAGATACAGGGATGCGTATCATACCGATCGATGCCACAACAACCAGTATCGCTATTCCCCATTTTACTACGGTTAGTCTTTTCAACATTTCTTTTGCTCCCTGTTTGAACACCATAACCTAAAGAACGAACATGAGAATTTCCAGTCGCTTTATTCCTCCTTTCTTTTCATACATGCTATCGATCGGTCAGAAAACTGATCTGAAAAACTCTGATGGATTCCGCTCACTGGGCACAATTGGGTATCATCATACAGAGCAAGGGATATGCCAGGGGGGTTGCGTCTCAGGGACGGGAAGGTACTCATGGGTGTAAGGCCTTCCAATGAGTATGAAACGCCCCTTTCTTTATGTATATTTCTTATGTTGTGTTGTCTATGATCTTCGTATATTTATTATGTATTCTTAGATAGTATTGAAGACCCAATCCATCGTCCCTATCCGGACCAGAAAGGTGGGATTCCCATCCCGGCTTTAACATCAATGAAGACTGGGCATCAGTCGGTGTTGAAATGGGACATAACAGGGCAAGTGTTGCAACGATTCAAGTAACATGTCGCTTCAATTTTTGTGTTGAAAAATATGGGATTCCTTGGATAGTCTCTTTGTTTGTCAAAATCAAGGCGTAAAGAAATCCGTGAAAGTTCGCCTTAGGCAAAATCGTTATTTTGCCCAATTTCAATCAAACGACAAAGGAGAATAGGTGGTGGTTTTTATACAGTTTTTGACGAAGAGGTCAATTCACTTAGGTTTACAATACACTGAAACAAAACAGGTTGTTGAACATCGCGGGATGTTTTGCTCATTCAAAGGGGTTAAAGGATATGCATAAAAGAAGTATGGTGAACACGCTATTGATCGTATTTACAATTTTTGTCGGTATCTTGCTGGTGTCATCCAGTCTATGTTTCGCGCAAACCACGGCGGACCCGAATACCGCTTACTATTATCCCATGATGTACGGCATGTACGGCTCGCCGGGCATGTATACGGGTGCCGGTTATGGAATGTACGGTGGTCCAGGCTACGGCATGAATGGCGGCTACGGCATGGGCGGTTACAGCGGCTACGGCATGAATGGCGGCTACGGCATGGGCGGTTACAGCGGCTACGGCATGAACGGCGGCTACGGCATGGGCGGTTACAGTGGCTACGGCATGAACGGCGGGTACGGCATGGGCGGTTACAGCGGATACGGCATGAATGGCGGGTATGGTATGTACAGCGGCTATGGCGGCTATGGCATGAACGGCGGGTACGGTATGGGCGGCTACGGCATGGGCGGCGGCTACGGTATGGGCGGCTATGGCATGTATAGTGGTGCTGCTGGTATGTTCGGGGCGCCGGCCGGAGGCATGGGAATGTATGGTGCCCCTGCCATAGGTATGAATGGTGGCTTAGGCCTCGGCGGCCTCGCAATGGGCGGCCTTGGCGCCCCCGGCGGTTTCGCAATGGGCGGTCTTGGTGCCCCCGGCATGGCCCTCGGCGGTTTCGGCATGGGCGGCTTAGGTGCTCCCGGCGGTTTCGCAATGGGCGGTCTTGGCGCCCCCGGCATGGCCCTCGGCGGCCTTGGCATGGGCGGTCTTGGCGGCCTAGGCCCGGCCCTCGGCGGTTTCGGAATGGGTGGCCTTGGCGGCTTCATGATGTAAGATTTACGAAAAGGTCAGTACCAAGCCCGCACCTGTTGATGCGGGCTTTTTTTTGCATCCTGGTCGATGAATGTGAAATCGGTGCCGGTGATTCATAACCCGACACTCCCTCACGCCCAGGATTGACTCCTGCCAAAGAATTTCCCGTCAGAATTATGGCCGGCATGTGAGCGTCAATAAATGGGTAACGTTGGTTACCCGTATTGCGGATTTTGCATCAAACATGTTTCATTCCACCATGCGCAATGGAAAAGGGAATGGGCGGATATCCTTGTCGGTCTTTTCAAAAAAAACCAGTTTGTCATTGAATTACTGATCAGGTTGGCATTTGTTGCAGGGCGATCTTTTTTCCAAAAAATCGGAGAAAAGGCACAGGGTCGGCTGGCAACGGGCTATACCGGATACATGGGCGTAACAAAAATTGACGTCATGAAGACGAGTAATAGATTGAGTGAGTCAAAACGTCAATATGGTAACCATCAGGTACGTCGGTCTTTGAAAAAAAACCGTTGAGAGGCAGCGGGAAGATGCTCCCGTTCGTCCCGGGATCTTGAAGGCAGGCTGATCATTGGAATCGACCAGCGCGGAAATTGATTGCTTCGGAAGATTGTATGGAACATGATATAGAACAGATAAGGCCAAGGAAAAAGATTCGAACGAAGGGAAATACGGTTCGCATACCAGGAGGCTGTTCAAGGGATTTGCAGGTCCTGGAGCTTGCCCTTAAAAAATTACAGGATATTTATGGAGACAAGACAAGTGCCAAGCGTTCCAGGCGAAATCAAATCAATTGATCAGACTAACAATTATTTTCTAAAAGGTATGAATGGCGGTCGATTTGAATGATGCCCAGATCGAGGTGCCTTCCGAGAGGCCCAGTTCCATGAGGGCGCCCTTGGTGATCAGTCCCTTTAATATTGTTCCGCCGACCATCACCCAGACCTCATAATAGACGCCATGGTTCAAGATCCTCTGGACCTTGCCCTGAAAGGCATTTCTGATGCTGGAGGAGAGCCGCTCTTTGCTCAGAACGATGTCCTCGGGTCGTATGGCAATGAACCCGTGCGATTCGGGTACATGCCGCTCCAGCTTCACCTCCAATCCCTGATCGATAATTCCCCGGTCATTGTCGAAGGTGACGGGGAAGAGGTTCTTGAAACCCACAAATTCAGCCACAAATGAGGTGCGGGGCATCTTGAACACCTCTTCAGTGCCGCCCGTTTGCTCGATCCTCCCCTGATTCATCACGGCGACCCTGTCAGCCAGGGCCAGGACCTCCGGGAAGTCATGGGTGACCATCAGATAGGTCAAGGAGGTTTCCCGGTGCAGCCGCTTTAGTTCAAAACGCAACTGCTCCCTGAAATTCGGGTCCAGGGAGCTTAACGGCTCATCCAGAAGCAGGATATCAGGCTTGACCATCAGTGCCCGCGCCAGGGCCACCCGTTGCTGTTCACCGCCGCTCAAATGGGTGGGAAGTCGATTCACCAGGTGCCGTATGTCGAAACACTCCAGAAGATATTCCAGCCATTCCGCTGCCTCCCATTTTTCAAGGGGGTGATACCGGAGTCCGTATTTGATGTTCTTCATCACGGTCAGATGCGGGAAAAGGGCATAATCCTGATACACGATCCCTACATGCCTCTTTTCCGGGGGGAGTCCGGTGACGTCCCTGTTGTTGATCAGTATCCTTCCGCGCGTTGAGAGGATCAATCCGGTGATGCATTCCAGAAGAACGGTTTTCCCGGCGCCGGTGGGGCCGATGAGGCAGAAAAACTCCCCCCTGTGGATGGAAAGACCGATCCCTTTCAGGGAAAAGTCTTGAAAGGTGACGTCCAGGTCCTCGATAATGATCATTCCCCTGTCTCCCTGGGCATGGAGAGCATCCGGAGTGCCAGGAACAGGATGAGGCAGAAAAGGATCAGCCAGACCGCGATGGGCTGGGAGTATTTCAGGCCGTAGCTCTCAAATCGCTCATAGATCAATACGGGTGCGATCATCGGGTGATAGGCCACAATGACCACCGCGCCGAATTCGCTTATGGCGCGGGCAACACACATGATGATGCCCACCAGCACACTTCGGGCCGCCAGGGGAAAGGTGATGGTGAAGAAGGTCTCGGGGAGCGTTGCCCCCAGGCTCCGTGAAACCGCCTCCAAACGCGGCGAGATGGCGTCAAACCCCGTCTTGACGGTGTCGATGTAAAAGGGGATGCCGACAAAGACAAGCACGGTGACAATACCCGGGATGCTCCCCATGATCCTGATCCCCAAGCGGTAGAGGATTCCCCCCAGCCAGTGATCCCTGGCGGTGACCCCCAGGATCGCAATGCCCACCACTGGATGAGGGATCACAATGGGCAGGTCGATAATGCTTTCAAGGAGCCGCTTCCCGACAAACTCCTTTCTGGAAAGCAGGTAGGCGAAGGGGGTGCCGAAGCAGAACGCGATGAGTGCGGCAAGCCCGGATGCGTATATGCTCAGCCAGATGGCCTTGACAACGGTCCGGTCCTGAATGGTTTGCCCCAGGGTATGGAGACTGGGTGCAACGAGCATGTTGAGCAAGGGAACCAGGATGAACGCGGAGATCGCAAATCCGCATCCCAGGGCCAGCCACAAGAAATACTCCCTGTGCTTCATTCACCTTTTATGCGGACAAGCTTCTGCAACGAGGAGGGCAATGCCTCGTACATGGCCTTGTCCGGCACAACCGAGGGAATATACGGCGGCTGCCCCATCTCTTCCAGGACCTTCAACCCGCCGTCCGGACTCAGCAGATATGCCAGGAAGGCAATGGCCGCCTCGGGATTGGGTGCATCCTTAATGAGGCACACGCCATAGGTGATGGACTGTCCTATCATCTCGATGGTGGTGCCGGGGTCCTTCCCTGTGACGCTGACACTCGCCTGGCTGTAGAAATCATCATATTCGGGATCGCTTAGATTGATCCGTACCGGCAGTTCCACAAACTTGAGGCCGTGCTGTACGGCAACCGAACGATACTCCCATGCATAGTCCATATGGCCGGTTTGCAGAAGGGCGACCAGCTCCACGGATTTCGGGCGGATATTCTCCTTGGGTCGATTTGCCAGGAGTTTTTCATATAAACCGGGTTGATCATAGTGTTTTTCCGCAAGCTGAAGCACCAGAAGGGCCCGATACCCGCACGGATCCAGATCCGGGTCGGAATGGCCCCATATGACCCCCTCGGTGGCAAGGACGTCGAACCAGTTCGTCTTGTTCACCGTATCGGCCATCCTGCTTTTGTCCGTATAGCACAGCACCATCTGATTGCTGGCAAAACGGATATTCATTCCGGTGTATTCCGGTATCAGGAGCTTGTCGATGACCCTGAAATCGGCGGAGGCCATTATGTCGCAGGGTTTCTTGAGATCGGTTATCTTGCGGGCGCATTTCTGGCTTCCCGCGGATTCCCGGAGTACATCCACCTTGGGATATTTCGCCTCGAACTCCTTTTCGATCCGCTCCAAAGGAACGGACAGGCTTCCGGCATGAAAGATGGTCAGTTTTCCGCCGGGCTCTGCCATTGCCTGATACATGAAAAAGGCAACGGCCAAAAACACGATGGAACATACAACGAGAATCAAAACCCCCCTTTTGCCCTTCCGGCGATTCATGAAGATTCTCCTTTCCCTGTTTGATGTTGGCTTTCCAGGCCCTCCTAAATTTCCGCATGATATCACCTGCAGGGAATGATGTCAAAATGTTCGGTTATTATTAGTTAGTTCTGGTTGTCCATGTATATTTTAAGCCATTATAAAACCGTTGGGTTGCATTGATCGCCATAATAATACCCATGGCCTTTCCGATCACAGCGAGGAAAGAAAATCCAACCCTTTGCACGTGCCCGGTATCTCTTTCCAAGATACATCACACAAGATACATCACCTCTTGAAAAAATCATTCATTCGTACTATATTTGTTTGAGAATCATTCCTATTAAATGGCCGCTTTCAGGGGGTGCCTTGAACAAGCCTGAGAAAATCCGTTTCACCAATCAACGAGCGGTCATATTGGAGGAGCTTCGAAAGGTGACCGTGCACCCCACCGCGTATGAAGTCTACCACATGGTCCGAAAAAGGCTGCCGCATATCGCGCTGGGCACGGTGTACAGAAACCTGGATTTTCTGGCCAGATCCGGGCTCATCAGGCAAGTGGAGGTCAAAGGGGGGCAGAAACGTTTCGATGGGAATCCCTTCCCCCACTATCATATCCGTTGCATCCGATGCGGGCGGGTGGATGATCTGCATATCCCCACCAAAACCGGTCTGGAAGAGGCGGCCGCAGGCGAATGCGACTACAAAATACTCGGGCACTATGTGGAATTCAGCGGCATTTGTCCGCAATGCAGGGATGGATAAATGCAAATGCACAGGATCAGTAAGGGCGACTCTTTTCTCCAGTTTGCGGGCAACCCGCTGCGGCTTCCTGAAAGCGCTGCATCCCTTTGAAAATAGACATGGAGAATCAAACCCCTGGCAATGTATACATGAACCCAGATGTGAAAGGAGACCCCGAATGGATGAGGTAAAGAAGACGGATCTGATGGAAAAAGGGGCGATTGTTCAGCGGGACTATCAGACCTTTGCGATCGCACCCCATCTGCCCGGGGGTATCTGTGATCCTTCTACGCTGCGGAAAATCGCCGATGTTGCCGAGCGGTACCGGGCCAAGGCCCTGAAACTTACCTCGGCCCAGAGGATAGCGATTGTGGGGATAGAGGAAAAAGACCTGGACGCCATATGGGCCGATCTGGAGATGAAACCCGGTGCGGCTATCGGCCTGTGCGTCAGGAGCATCAAATTCTGTCCCGGGACCACCTTTTGTAAACGAGGTAAAATGGATTCCGTGGGCATCGGCATGAAACTGGATGAACGATACCACGGGATGCCCCTTCCCTCAAAGTTCAAGATCGGCGTATCCGGGTGCCCGAACTGCTGCGCGGAATCATGGATCAAGGATTTGGGATTGATCGGGAGCCCGAAGGGCTGGCGCGTGGTGGTGGGAGGCTGTGCAGGTGCCTCCCCGCAGATTGCGCAGTTGCTTGCGCAAGACCTTGACGATGACCGGGTGCTGGAGGTATGCGATACGGTCATTTCGTATTATGGAGGACTGGATACCAAAAGACGTTTAGGGCGTATCATAGCGGAGATGGGCATGGATGCCTTTCGGAGGGAGATCGGGATGTAACATAAAAGGGATGCCTTGAGCGGTTATTATCATTTTTAAGGATGTTCATTTCGGGATGATCAAAAAAGGAGCCGGATTATGAAAAGGTTACCGAGTGTCATGTGCATCGCCGTATTGTTGGTTTTTTTCCTGTCCCTGCCTGGACACAGTGCAGAGAATGGGGGAGATACGGATGAATTGAGTGTAACCGGAAGAACCGAACGGTGTCTGGGATGTCATAGGAATGCGACCCCGGGTATTGTGGAGGACTGGTACGCCGGCCTTCATTCGAGAACCACCCCGCAGATGGCCCTTCAAAAGGACAAACTGGAACGGCGGATGTCCGCCGAACAGGTGAATGAGAACCTGTTGAATAATGTGGTCGGATGCTATGAATGCCATGGACTCAATGTGGACCAGCACAAGGACAGCTTCAATCACTTCGGATTGAAGATCAACGTGGTGGTGAGCCCCAGGGATTGTTCCACCTGTCATCCGGTGGAGGCCAAGGAATACATACCGAGCAAAAAGGGGTTTGCGTATGGCAATCTGAAGGAGAACCCCGTGTATCATGGCCTGGTGAAGACCATCATCAGCGTGAAAAAGACACAGGATGGAAAGGTGGTGCCCCAGGAGGCCTCGGCCTTTACGGAGATGGATACCTGTTTCGGCTGTCACGGCACGGACGTGAAGGTCAACGGATTGAAGAAGGTATCGGCGGGGCCTCTCAAGATTACCGTACCCGACCTGACCAACTGGCCGAACCAGGGCGTTGGCCGTCTAAATCCCGATGGCAGTCGGGGCTGCTGCTCCTCCTGCCATCCGAGGCATAGTTTTTCCATCGACATTGCGCGCAAGCCCTATACATGCGCCCAATGCCATCTGGAACCCGATGTGCCCGCCTGGAACGTCTACAAGGAGAGCAAGCACGCCAATATCTACAGCTCGAAGGAAAAATACTGGGAGTTCAACACGGTGCCCTGGGTCCTGGGGAAGGATTTCATGGCCCCCACCTGCGCCACCTGTCATAACAGCCTTGTCACCACCCCCAAAAACAAGGTGATTGCGGAGAGGACCCACGACTTCGGGGCGCGGCTATGGGTGAGAATATTCGGGCTCATCTATTCCCATCCGCAGCCCAAGACAGGGGATACGTATGTCATCAAAAACAAGGATGGTTTGCCCCTGCCCACGGATTTCACCGGGAATTGGGCGGCGGACTATCTGATCGATGAAAGGGAGCAGGAATCCAGAAAACAGGCCATGACGAACGTCTGTAATGCATGCCACAGCACCAGTTGGGTGGACGGGCACTTTGCAAAGCTCGACTCCACGATAAAGGAGACCGATCAGATGGTGCTCGGCGCCACCCTGCTGTTGACCGATGCATGGGGAAAGAACCTGGCTGACAATCAGAACCCCTTTGATGAGACCATCGAACATCTATGGGCTGCGCAATGGCTGTTCTATGCAAATTCAATCCGCTATGCATCCGCCATGACCGGGGCTCCTGATTATGCCACATTCAAGAACGGTTGGTGGGATATGACCAGGAACCTGAAGGTCATGGAAGACTGGATCACCATGCATCAGTAGCCTTTCTTCATGAACGGAATCAATAAGGATACAATGAAATGATTGCTGGGATCGATTTTCAGAAATACGGAAGGTGTTTTGTCCGTAATGATGATCATCGAACGATTTAAATCTCAATACACGTATACATGGATCAGGGGGCATACAATGAAAACGGGAATACAGAGGATCATGATCATAGTGCTGGGCGTGATTTTGGGCATCGGTGTGATCTGCGTCAGAACTGACGCATTGATCAAACCGGGGGACGCCTTCCCCGGGATGTCCTTCGACCTGTCCTCCAACAAGAAGGCCCAGGAATACCTCGGCATCAGAAGGGGCAAGACCATCGAGCTGTCCCAGATCGATGCAGACCTGTTGATCGTCGAGGTGATGAGCGTGTACTGCGTTTCATGCATGAGCCAGACCGCCTATGACCGGGAGCTTTTCACCATGATAGAGGGGAACAACCGGACTGCCGGGAAGGTGAAGATGATCGGGATCGGCGCAGGGAACAACCTGAGAGAGGTGAATAAATTTGTCGAGGAGTTTGATGTGCCGTACCCTGTCTTCCCTGATTTTGAATTCTCCAGATACAATCAGGTCGGCCAGGTAAGGACCCCGTTCAAGATCTTTATGAAAAAGAAACCGGACGGTACATTTCGTGTGATCGAAACGGAGCAGGGTGCCCGCGAGGATGTGAAGCGAACCTTCGGGATGATCGTTGCGATGCTCGACGGCAGATACTCCCCCGAAGGGGAGGTGGAAGCAGCGTCCATGAAGCTCAAGGAGGTCGATCAGGACGTCGTGGAGCAGCTTCTGAAGGAGTGGCTGGACCGGAATGGAGAGACCTTGACGGTCAAGGAGCTTTTCGAGGAGTCCGGGATGACGGTCTATAAGATCGGTTCCAAGGAAAAGCAATTCGCCGTTCTGGTGAATCGGGTGTCTACCTGTGACGTGTGCAAGGAGGTTCAATTCCTGTACATCGTGGACCGGTTGGGAAACGTAAGGGATATCATCCCGATTCATTTGAGCAAACTCTATAATGAAACCTTCAATGAAGAGGATGTATCGAAAATCAAGGGCAATATCATCGCCCGGAATGTGAGGGAGACAATCCCGTTCAATCCGGCTGTGGATGCGGTCAGTTCAGCTACCATCACCTCGGGATTGATGTATGACTCCATCAACAAAGGGGCCTTGATCTACAGGCGATTGATCGAAAAGGGATTCATTTGATCGGGTGAGAAATAACCCCCGGTCATAATGGAGGTGAAACCCTACGGTTCCTTTCCCCGCCGGTTCATAAAAATCGATGCAACCCTTTATTATGGATACGCTTGCCTGCTGCGGGATGATTTATTTCTTGCGTTGATCGATCCGTAAGGCCTGCCTGAGAAGGAGCTTCTTTATTCGGACGATACAATAATGAAAGGGATCGGTAGTGATCCATCCGGGATGGCAAGGACACCCCGGTCATAACGTGTCACAGCATACCCGGTAGGTTCATGAGCCCGTAGTCCATCCCGACTTCGTCCGCTCACTCCCGGCACAAGCGGCATTAATCGTGACATGAACATCTTTAATGCGTTGTGTCCATGGGTTTGGCAGGGACCGGGTGATGCAGGATGCGGTTTTTTCATCTGAAAATTCCCCAGGATTTTCATGCTTCCTTGTGAGCCGAAGGCTCATGAGCGTTTCACTTCTACATTCTACATTCTACATTCGATATTCGCAGTTTCATCAGGCTCATGTGCGTTTCATCTGAAAATCCCTATTGGGCATTTTCATGCCTCTTTGTGAGACGAAGTCTCATGAATGTTTCACTATCAATATTGATAGGCCCTGCACAGCGCGATCCGGGTGTCGATTTTTTTGATCAACTGGTTGTATTGTATACCCCCGACCCCGCCGTATACGGATTCAAGTTCCCTGGCGGATATGTTTTCCGGCAGGTCATCGGTTGGCGGGAAGAAGTCCTCGATGCGGAAATTGTAATTGATCTTCAACTGCATCATGAGTGCGGAGGATTTGTCCCGTGTGGCAACCGATGCGAAAGTGGCGCCCGCCCTGTCAGCAAGCAGGTCTGCAAACGAGAACCCGGACCCTCGCGGCCTGGCGTCGAGTTCTTCCTTAAGCAGCCCGATTGCATCGCTCGTCATGACATTCGAGAGCACCTCCAGTGCCGCGCTCACCGTGAAGTGCCTGGCCCAGTCCCTTCTGCCCCGGATGGCCACGGCTGCAAGGCGCCTTCTTGCCTTAAACGGGATGCGATCCTTCGGCATGCCGGCTATGAATGCTTGTATGCGCTCGTGACCGAGCAGAATGCCCAGCGCCAGAATGGCACCGGAGTTTTCCGTAACAGGGTCTCCGTTGATGGAACGTTTCTCCGCAATCCCAAAAGAGGCCTTGAAACAATCCTCCAAGGACAGGGGTTCCTTTTCGTTCCGGAGGGCCAACCGGATAAGGCCGGTGATTTGTTCGCGTGTTGCCTGGGCGATTTCACCGCTCAATCCTATTCGTGCGGCCACATCCGCGGCATAGGTATCGGAGAGGTTTACGCGGCCATAACGAATCGACAGCTCTCCGGGGATGACCTGACAATGATGGATCGCCCGGTACAGTGGATTGATGTGCGGATCGTTAAAAAATACATGGAGTAGGACCGAGGAAAGGGGTTGGAGTATACACCGCGGCACTGACATCTCGCCCACGGCAAGCCATAAGGGCCGTATGCGAAGATCCGTGTCATAATGAACCATCGCTTCACCATGCACATTGAGGTATCTGAGCCGCCCGTACGAGACCGGAAGCTCCAAGGAGACAAAGAGCCCTACGATGTCCCTTTCAAAAAGGAGCCGAGCCTTGCGCCCCTTCGACCCGATGGATAGACCCCAGGCAAGGAGCTTGTTTGCCGCGTCCTCGGTAAGGGTAACGCTCACGGCGCCATCCGGCGCTATCTCCCTCGGGTCCTTGCCCCGAAGCAACTCCACGAGCTGTCTCTTATCCTCTGAGCTATAGCGGGCAGGGTGAAACGGCAGGGGTGAGCCCTCCAGACCCCGCCATACAATGACTGCACACAGGGATATGACAATAAGCAGGAGCACGGCGGTCTTGCCAAGGAGCCATCGGATGGCGTTTTCCCTTCTCAAAAGGCTCATGCCGAGCCACAGCCCGATGAGGCACCCCAAACAGGGCATGATCATGCCGATTACCACGGCGTGCGCGGGTGAGAAGCCCGATCGAACAGCCGTGAAAAGGAGAGCGATCGATAATGAAAGAAAAAGGGCGCAGAACAGATATATGATTCTGCGAAAGACACGGGCTTCGATCATTGCGGGTGAGATGCTCGCCACAAGAAGGATTCCGAGGGGAATGAAGAGAAGCGTAACGCCAAGGGCACTGCCGGTTCGTTTCAAGATCCACAGCAATAATGCCGTGGTATTTTGCAGTTTCCATATCGGGATGCTCCCCGAGCGACCTGCCACGGCTCCCCAAACGGCGATAAGGGTGAGTATACACAGGTAGACGAGAAGCGCCCGCCTCGCCGCCCCGGGGGCGAGAAACCCCTTCCTGCACGTTGGATAACGATTCCTGCTCTCTCTCACTTCCGGCACCCAAGGGGGAGATGTAGTCGTATCGATTGAGATCGACCGTAGGGATAACCGTTTTAAACACCCATGATCCTTCGATCACCACGAAGGACGAACGTCTTTAAAAACACATTATCGGTTGATGACTTTCACAAGAAATATTCTATAGAAAGCATAATACAGGCACAAGGACTAGTCAATAACCTATTGAATGTATTTTAAAAATAATGAATTGTGTCACACGCAGCAATACCTCGAAGAAGGTGCACAGGCAGGTACGCAGCACAGATGCTTGACACACGTGTGCGGTCCGTTTGACACACCTCCCCTCCATGAATTATACTTTTTCATAAAAAAACAAACAGTTTCAAGGCCACGGCATAATTTCAACGACCAAGGGGTGAATGCATGAGCAATCTCGTCAATCCACACGGAAGCAAGGAGCTTAAGCCACTGTTGCTCGAGGGACAGGAGAGGGAAGGGGAACGCAGCAAGGCCGGGGGGCTGAAACGGGTTCCCATGACCACGCGGGAGACCTCGGACCTGATCATGATGGGGATCGGCGCCTTTACCCCCCTCGACGGCTTTATGGGCCACGATGACTGGAAGGGGGTGTGCGGCGATTGTGTACTGCCCTCAAAGGGCGGCCTGTTCTGGCCCATCCCCATCACCCTTTCCGCGGACAAGGCGATTGCCGGTTCGATCGGCATCGGTGACGAGGTGGCCCTGTGGGACACGGAGACGGAAACGATCATGGGCACCATGAAGGTGGCCGAAAAATACGAAATTGATAAGGAGTACGAGTGCACGCAGGTCTTTGCCACTGCGGACGAGGCCCACCCGGGGGTGCAGAAGGTGATGTCCCAGGGAGAAGTGAACCTTGCGGGCGCTGTCCAGGTCCTGTCCGAGTCCTACTACCCTGAAATGTTCAAGGGGATCTACCACAGGCCCGCTGATGCCAGGAAGCTCTTTGAGGAGCGCGGGTGGGAGACCGTGGCCGCGCTTCAGCTTCGCAATCCCATGCACAACTCTCACGCATATCTTGCCTGGATCGCCATCGAGGTGTGTGACGGCGTATACATCCACCAGTTGCTGGGAAGGCTGAAGGAGGGGGACATCCCCGCACAGGTGCGGGTCAGGGCGATCGATGCCCTGGTCAATACGTACTTTCGCAGGGAGCGGGTCCTCCAGGGGGGATATCCCATGGAGATGCGCTATGCAGGGCCGCGCGAGGCCCTTTTGCATGCGGTGTTCCGCCAGAACTACGGGTGCAGCCACCTGATCGTGGGCCGGGATCACGCCGGGGTCGGCGACTACTACGGCCCCTTCGATGCGCAGCGGATCTTCCGGACGATTCCCAGGGATGCCCTGGAGATCAGGCCCTTGCCCCTCGACTGGACCTTCTACTGCTATAAGTGCGGCACCATGGCCTCGATGAAGACGTGCCCCCATGAAGAAAGGGCGGTGATCGACGAGAACGGTCAGTACAAGGGGGGCGCTCGGCTCCTTCTTTCAGGCACGATGCTCCGGAAACTGCTCTGTGAGGGGAAGCCGGTGCCAAAGGAGTTTTCGAAGCCGGAGGTGGTGGCCATCCTGAAGGAGTACTACTGCAGCCTCGACGAGAAGCCGGAGGTAAAGCTCCACGGCGCTGCAACCGGCGAGGTGAAGAAGGGGTAGCCCGTATATCGGAAGAACCGGCATTGTCTTTTTCCCCTCGCAGTCCATTGTTAATGGTTCGTCTATCGCGACCTTTGTGCGTCAATCTCGATGGAATAGTAAAAAGTCGATGTTACCCTTTTTAGTCATTCCGTGCTTGACACGGAATTCAGTGTTTTCAATTAGTTCTGGACTCCGGCCTTCGCCGGAGTGACAGGTCTGACGACTTTTTACGAGGCCATCAATCTTGAATGATCGAACGGGCGGATGCCCGGCAGGTACGCAATGCGGGCTGGTCTTAACCGCGCAAGGCAGGGTTATGGGTTGCCAGGTAGCGTTCGAGTCCGGCAGCCTCCGCAATTGCGAGCGCCTCTTCCCAGGATACATTTGCCTTTTTTCTCAATGCCTCCAGAATCCGTATGATGGATAGCGCCACCTCGCTTGCCTGTTTACCCGATCGGGAGACAAAATCCATGGCATCGAACAGCACGGCATTGGCCTGTGCATAGGTGACCGGCGGTGTATTGCCGTTCCTTTTGATCCATTCATCCTGTGATACCGTATCGTTCACGTGACTCACGATGAGATGGGTTGCCCTGCCGATGAGCTTCAAATTGCTGGGATCAACGCCGGTCATCGTGTTTCCCACCACCCTGCCCATCCGTGCCATCACCCCGGTGGAATGGGCATTCAGGAGGATCTTGAGGGCCATGTGCCTGTTCAGATTCAGCGGGTCACCGGTGCGGTCCATGGGGATATGAATGACCACGTCATGATCCTGGTCGAGCGGCAACCGGCTGAGGATGCGCTTCACCTGGGAAGGAGCCGTATCACCGATCAATATAAGCGCCAGCCCGGCGTTTCTTTCCTTGAAGAGGCTGACCACCCGGTTGAACGAGGCGGACGGATCGGTAAGTGCATCGATCTCCTCGTCCATACATACCATGACGCCCAGGTCACCCTCCTGAGGCCCTCTCTTTTCGATATTTCCTTGGGACAGGGAAAGATCATACAGCCGTTTCTGGTCGTTTCCCGCATGCGAAAGGCTCCTCAGGGCAACCTCTTTAAGCCAGGGGTCGTCAATCCGGCGTATAAAATGGGATCTATAGAAGGGTATGTCCAATCCCCTGAAGTCCCTTCCCAGGAAATTGCGCCATGCCTGGAGATATTCCCTCCCCTCGGTCCATACCTGCACCCAGCATTTCCTCTCCGTTTCCCGGACCGTATCCAGGGGATGAAGACGGAACGTGGGGCTTCGTTCCGTACAGTCGATAAAAACGGTGATGAGCGCCTGGAGTGCACAATAGGTCGCCCGTTTTGCACCTGCATAGGTTGCGGATTCGAGGAGGGTGAGCCTCCCCAGGTCCTCCAATGAGGACAGTACGGATCTCCTGATATCATCAAAAAAGAGCAATCGTTCTGCAATGCCTGTTGTGGCGGGAAAACCGAGCCCGGTCAATTCATTCTCATCCAGAAATCCCCCCAGTATGTCGCGGATCGTCTCCTCCAGAATAATGCCCATGATATATGTCTCGGCGGTGGTGGCCTGCATCCGGGTGGAGCCGGCGATCGCCTGGGGCCCGGTGGTCAGGTTGATCTTTGTGAAGGCAGGGTTCTCGATCACCGACCGGCTTCGGGTAAAGGGCATGAGCATGTCATCCGGGTTGTTATACAGAAAATAGAGATGCTGCCGTGCCTCCTCGATTCCCTCCGGGGTGTGTGTCCCATACCGCGCCAGGGCGGCCAGCATCGCCCCGATCACCGATGATGTCTCCCCTCCCTCGGTGATACAGAATACGACATCGCCTTGTTCCACCCTTCGTTCCTCGATCTGGAGCCTTCCCACCAGTTGGAGGTCCTCGAATCCTTCCAGGGAGCTGATCAGGGCCCGGTCCCCCCCGGTCATCACCCCGATGAGGCGGTCCTCGATATCCTCAAAGAGTGCCCCCTTCAATCGCCCCCGTAATTCCCCCCGCATGATCCTTTTCCAGAAAGGCCGCCAGAGGGCGCTTTCCATCTGTTTTGCCAGACGGCCGGTGGCGCCGCACCCATAGACCACGATCCTTTTCCCCTGCCGTACGGCTGTGCTCACAGCCCGGGCGGCCTGTACGAGAACGGCTGGATCACGGGCCAGGTGATGGAATCGTGCCGCAATGTCCTCATCTATGGAAAGGATCTGTGCAAGGCCTTCCTGCACATCTGACTTTATGGCGGAGCTCAGGTTCCAGGTTTTGGGATGTCTTTGCTCGGTGATGAGGGTATGGACCTGGAACCGCCCTTTATTGGTGACGTAATCGATGGAAAGCGCAGATGGTGTGATATCGAGCAGTGACAGGATATCAGGATCTTCTCTGTTCACCGGGTATTCCTTGTACGTTCCATTTTTTATTGCCGGTTATCCGCTGGGTACACGGCCCCATTCCCCTTTCATCCCTGATGTGCCATTCCATCACTTGATCGGGAAATATGAGCCATTCCTTCATCCTGACGTATTCTGTTGTCTCATGATTTATTCGTGTCGGCCGATATCCGCACGATATGGATCCTGCAGCATGCGATGCCGTAATGCGGACCGTGATTGCAGCATCGAAATCCTATTTTCAATTCTTCGTGCGCCTTAATCCCTATGTCAGCGGCGTATCCGATCATGGGGCATGCGTCGCATCCAGCAATGAATACCTTGCTATGCTTGCCATGCCATCCATTTTGGTATTAAATAAGACCCCATGAAGATCCTCATGATATCGGATGTCTATTTCCCGCGCATCAACGGTGTATCAACCTCCATTATGACCTATCGCAGGGCGCTGCGGGAAAGGGGCCACCGCGTCACCCTGATTGCACCCGAATATAACGAAAGGGTGGAGGATGAATCGGATATCATCAGGATTCCTTCGCGGTCGCTCATCGTCGACAAGGAGGACCGGATGATGAAGGCGACGAAGATATACGGCCTGAAGGGTGAGCTTGTAAGGGAGAATTTCGACATCATCCACATCCAAACCCCGTTCGTCGCCCACTATGTGGGGGTGTCGCTTGCCAGGCGCCTCAACGTCCCCCGTGTTGAATCGTATCACACCTTTTTTGAGGAGTACTTGCAACATTATGTCCCCTTTGTGCCGAAGCCTGTGCTCCGGTTTATCGCACGGCGTTTTTCCGCATCCCAATGCAACGGCGTGGATGCCCTCATCGTTCCTTCGGGTCCCATGCTGGAGGTATTGCGGGGCTACGGCGTGAACACGCCTGCGGAAATCATCCCCACCGGCATCAACCTGAAGGGCTTCACCGGAGGGGACGGCGAAGCCTTTCGACGCAGGTATGGTATACCCATGGATCGACCGGTATTGATCACCGTGGGACGGGTGGCCTTTGAAAAGAACATCGATTTTCTCATCAGGGTGGCGGATGCGGTGCGCCGGGCGATTCCCGATGTCTTCTTGATTATTGCGGGCGGAGGACCTGCGGTCGCATCACTCAAGAGACTCGTCGGACAACTCGATCTCGATGATCATGTCCTGTTTGCGGGGTATCTTGCCTATGACAAGGAACTGCTCGACTGTTATCGCGCGGCTGATGTGTTCATCTTCGCCTCCCGCACGGAAACTCAGGGCCTCGTCCTGTTGGAGGCAATGGCCATGGGGGTGCCGGTAGTTTCCACTGCGGTCATGGGCACCAAGGACATTCTGTACGGGGCACGGGGGGCGGTGGTGGCGCAGGAGGACCTCGATGATTTTGCCGGGAAGGTCGTTTCCGTGCTCAATGATCCGAAACTCCGGCGGACCCTCTCCGGTGAAGCGCTCCGGGATGTCGGAAAATGGAGTGAAGAACGTCTTGTTACGGCCATGATTGCATTGTATGAACGTGTGGTGGCATCCCGGCATGCTCCAAGAACGTAGCGGTTGAAAGGATTCCTTTTCAAATGATGCATGAGCGGTCGGCTGAATCCCGCATACGCCCTTGATCCCTTCGGGTTACCTTCCCTGAAGCATGCCTCGTTAAAGCAAGAAGGTTCAGTGCATTGATGCCTTTTGATTGCGAAGGTATGCCGCTGTAACTCATAACTAATTGTTATTAATATACTATCATTGGAAGATCGATGCATTTGATTTTCAAATGATTCGTGTACCTGTATCCGGATCGTAATGCATCCTGCCCTTTCACTGTCTTTTGTGAGAAGCAGGTAGCATTTTTATGACGCGAAAATTAATCGGCGTATTCGCCATTGCAGTAGTACTCTTCCTCATTGGCACCTCATCCCCTGCAGGCATAGGGGCACAGGGAGGTCCCTCGGGCACCGGCGGTGGTGTGGGAGGGATGATCGATCCCCTCCAGTCCGGTATGCTCGTGTCCCAGATGATGGGTCCTGCGCTTCAAGCCGGGGTGGGTGCGTCCATTGGTATGTCCGGCATCGGCATTCTCACGCAGGTCATCCCTTCCCAGGCAAATGCTTTGATGGGTCCGGTTTCCGCGTCCCTTGTTGCCGGAGGAATCGGCGGCGTCCCCTTGAACCCGGGAGTCGGAACATCCGGCGCGCTCGTCATGATGCCCGGAATGTATGATTCCGGCGTGCCGGGGCTCGGCATGCCCGGACTGGGCGGCCCTGGGATCGAAACGCTCTTGGCGGGAATCATCGGGCCAGGCAATCTCATGGGGCAGGGCAGGGTGCCTGTAATGGGAATTGCCCCTGGATGGGGAATGGGTTTTTGGCCGGGACCGCTGAACGGCCTTGCCTTCGGAGCATTGACCGGGGCCGGGGTGGGACCCGTAAGAGGCATGGCGACGTGGCCGATGAGTGTAATGTCGCCCAGGTCCATAGTGGGGGGCGGGTCAGGCCTGGTCATGGGATACAATGCAGGACCTATGACAGGACCTGGGCTCGGTCTCATGACCGGACTCGGGGCCGGGCCGGTCATGGGATTCGGACCGGGATCCATGATGGGATTGGCACCCGGGCCCATGATGGGATCGGGCATGCCTTCGTCGATGGGATTTTCCCCCGGACCGATGATGGGATTCATGCCTGGGACCATGATGGGAATGCCCGATGCAGCCTTTCCTCCATGGGGAGCACCCCCCCCTTCCGTCTATCAATCAGGTCCGCTGCCAAACGGCCTGTACGCGCCTCAGAACATTGCTCGGAACAATGTTACTCCCCAGCCGGGTCCCGGGCAGGATCAGACCGGGAACAGGAGGGTGGTATTTCTGGGGACCTCCGTTGAAGGAACGCGTCCTGATGGAACACCCAATATCGTCAGGCACTATCTGGACACCTATACGGGCAGACGAATGAGCGGCTATTCACAGGGCGTGGAGGTGCCGGCCCCGGAATATCACTGGTGGTATGGGTGCTCGCCAACCTCGGCGGGCATGGTCATGGGGTACTATGATATATACGGATATAACGGAATCAGCTATGACCTGGTGCTCGGGGGCGTTGCAGAGGTGAGCAGCTTCTATCCCAATTCCCCCGTGCCGATCGATCCGCCTGTTGATCCTCCCAGCGCCAAGGGACCGACCCTGCTGTGCAACAAGGCGATCGCAAGCGCCGGGCACCTTGCCGACTTTTGGCTTTCCACGGGTAGCACCGGCGATCCTCTGGCCTCGGGCCGTCTCATCCCCTCCCAATTCGATTGCCTGGGTGATTTCATGGGCACCAGCCAGGATAATCTCAACTCCTCCGGGGACGATAATCCCGACGGGCAGACCTTCTTCTATTTCTGGACAAACGGGGCGAGGATGACGAACACCGACCTGTTCAATCTCGGGTACGATGTCTACAACCATTCGGGTGCGTACGGGATGATCGAATATACCCAGTATTGCGGCTACAGGGGATTTGTGTTCAATCAGTATATCGTGGGGTATCAGGGCAATACCCTTGGGTTCAGCTTTTCCGATTATGTCAATGAGATCGATGCGGGAAGGCCGGTGCTGCTTCATCTGAGCGGTCATATGATGCTGGGGACCGGCTACTACCTGAGCACGGAGACCGTTTTGGTCCATGATGTCTGGAACAACAGCGACGTGGCCGGCCCGCTTACCATGCCCTGGGGGGGGACCTATCAGGACCCGGACGGGACTGTTTTCACCCATTTTGCCGTGACCTGTTTTACACCGCTATGATACTATTGACACGGATATTCCATGAGGCTTCGATCGTGTGTATCATGTTTAATCTCTTCGGGTTTAATTCCCCGAAGCTTGTTTCGTTAATATAATGAAGTTCGTTTTTGATACTCCGCAGCTTGCTGCGGGGAGGCTTCATTATGACGGATATTCCCGGCAGGGACCCGATGAGTGTCCCCTTTGCCGGTGCCGTGCGCTCTCCATTCTCGTATGAGCCAATGGCATTGCACGCGTGAGGAAGGCGCCATTTCAATGAGTGTACGATGATAAAAAGGATGGTGATCATAGCCGTTGTTCTTTGTACCCTGCGGCCCGCTGTCATTGAATCAACAATGTCCCAGGGGATTGCCGGCGAAGGCAATGAGGAGGCGGACGTGATCATCGTGGGCGAGGTGTATGACACGGGTGCAGCACTTTTGATGAACGTCCCGCCTGCGCGGCCGGGTGTACCCCCCCTGTCCCGGTTTGTGGTCATCAAGGTGATCGATGTCATACGCGGGGATGAGAGAATAAAAACGAACACCCTCATGCAGCTTCTCCCTCGGGCCGGGCTGGAAAAGGCACGCGATACGGCTGCCGGTTCTGCCGAGGGAATGGCCCCCATTCGGGCGGAAAGAGGCACGTTGGTTGTCGTGTATGCCGATGCCGTGAGTGCTGCTCCGGGGTTTTATTCATATATAACGGCGTTTCCCTTGCTAACCTCATTCCGGGTTACCGGTCCGTGGTGAGATCGGGGGATGAGCACGGCATGTGAACCGCATCGGCGGTGCGTACCAGCATTTTTCCCGGGGGGGGTGACAAAGGGGTATGGGAGGGTGTCCAAGCCCATGGAATGCGCTGTTAGGGGTAGTATCTACATAGTGCCCCTTGCTTTTTTGAAGATTATATGCTATTTTTATATATAATGTAATAGTACCCTGTTGTTGAGCCTTGAAAGCCAGAAGCCCCTGCGTTTGTTTCGCTATAGCTATACTTGAAAAGCAATAGTAAAACAGAAATGATCGCAATCATGGTGTTTCGCTCAAACTGTGGTTGCGATTTTTCATTTAAAGGCCCATCAAACAGTGGGTACGGGTTCGAATCCGCCATGCGCGGATAGGTAACACTCAGGAAAGGATTTAGGTCAATGGAAAACGGTACGGTAAAATGGTTTAGCGAATCAAAGGGTTATGGCTTTATTCAAAGGTCTAATGGAGAAGATATCTTTGTCCACTTTACAGGCATCAATGGTGACGGTTACAAAACCCTCGACGAGGGCGATCAGGTCACCTTCGAGGTGCAGAATGGCAAAAAGGGACTTCAGGCTGTAAACGTCAGTAAGATCTAGCCATACCATTAGCCATACACAATAGGAAAATCCCAATCCGATGAGCGACGGATTGGGATTTTTCATGTGTGGACACGCCAGGGCGCAACCGATTCAGTGCCCTCTATGCGATGGAAAGAGATATGACTATTTCCGGAGCCGGCGCATTCCCGGGCAGCATATTCCATCCCGGCATATTGCCACCCCAAGACCCCTCATATATACTAACCAAGGTAGGCCGATAACAGTCACCGGTGACCACTTGGTGTGTGATATTTTGGCATGCCGTATCCGATTTCATATTCATATGAGAGATTTCAACCAGCCACTTGTTTTTAAAAACGTTCATTCTTCGTTGTGGCCGAAGGATCATGGTTGTTATTAGAAAACGGAAAGGATCTATACAATGGATCTAAAGCTGCTGATGACGGTTTTCTCCACCATATTCGTTGCGGAGATAGGGGACAAGACGCAGGTGGCGACCCTGCTCTATGCCTCGGGGGCGCAGAACAGCAAGGCGACGGTATTTCTGGGATCCGCAGTGGCCCTGGTACTTACCTCGGCGATCGGGGTGATCGTGGGATCGGCCATTTCCAGGTATGTGAATCCCCGGTATCTCTCCTGGGCCGCGGGGATCGGGTTCATTGCGGTGGGCATTTGGACAATCCTGAGGGCATGAGGTATACTTGGCTCACTTACCAAGGGGAGCAGAATGAGCCTGGTGATTGCAGAGGATCTGAGGAAGACTTACGTAAACGGGGAAATCGCGCTCGATGCCCTGAAGGGCGTCAGTTTCGAGATTACGCCCGCCACCTTTGTCTCCTTCATCGGCCCCTCCGGAAGCGGGAAGACCACGCTGCTCAACCTGATCGGCTGCCTGGACAGGCCCACCTCCGGAATGCTGCGGGTGGCCGAGCAGGAGGTGGCCGGCCTGGACAAACGGAGCGCCGCACGTTTCAGGGGGCGGAACATCGGGTTCATCTTCCAGGATTTCAACCTCATCCCGGTGCTCACGGCATACGAGAACGTGGAATACCCCCTCCTCATGGTCGACGGCACCCCGGCGGGGGAGCGGCGGAAGCGGGTGACGGCCCTTCTTGATGCCGTAGGCATGGCTGAGCAGAGGGACAAGTACCCGGACCAGCTCTCCGGGGGGCAGAAGCAGCGGGTGGCCGTGGCACGGGCCCTGGTCACGAATCCCCGGCTGGTGCTCGCGGACGAGCCCACGGCCAATCTCGACCACGCCACCGCCTATCGCATCATCGGCATCATGCGGCAGATGAAGGAGCGATACGGCACTACCTTCATCTTTTCCACCCACGACCACAAGGTGGTGGAGGAGGTGGAGACCATCTTCACCCTCCAGGACGGGGAGCTTGTGGAGAGGCGCTCGGGGCGCAAGGATAGCAGGTGAGGGAACAGGTCCCGGACATCGGCAGAACACGGAAGACAGCGCAAGGATGCCGGTATCCCGGCCGGGGATCGTACCGGGATAATCGATATATCATATAAAGATACGCGGTATATACGCATGGCAAACCTTTTCAAGATAGCGGTGAGAAACCTTTTCAGGTACCGGCGCAGGACACTGCTGACGGTGCTCCTCATTACCACCGGCGTGGTGTTCGTGCTGGTGTTCATTGCCGTGTCCGACTCATTCAAGGGCATGATGGTGGGGCAGATCACCGACTCCATGCTGGGGCACATCCAGGTGCACCGGAAGGGGTATGTCGCCTCCATCGACAACCTTCCCCTCACCCTGAATATGGCCGAGAGCGCCGCTCAGAAGGTGGAGGGGATCATTGAAGGAGTCTCCGGCATTGCGGCCTATTCCCCCAGGTTGAAGTTCGGGGGGCTGTTCAGCAATTTCACCGAGACGACCAACGTACGGATAAACGGGGTATACCCCGATCGGGAGATGGCGACCCTGCCCCTGTTCGCCTCCCGGATCATCGAGGGGGAGAAGGGGATCAAAAAAGGAGAGATCCTGATCCCGGATCTCCTTTCCACGGGGATGCAGGTGAAGGTGGGGGACACCGTGGTGGTGATCGCCACCAACCGGGATGGCTCGGTAAACGGCAAACAGTTCCGGGTGAGCGGCGTGATCGAGAGTGTGACCGGTCCCGGGGGGAGGGACGGGTACATCCACATCGAGGATGCCATGGATATCCTCCGGCTTGAGGAGGCGGAGGTGAGCGAGATCGCCATCCGGCTCGAGGGTTTCGACGCCCTGCACCGCGTGTTCGCACAACTGGAATCGCTGCTTGCCGCGGAGAAGAACGCCCAGGGAAAATCCCCCTTCGAGGTGCACACCTGGGAAAAGCTTTCCCCCTTCTACAACATTGCGCGCATGATCGACATCATGACCTTCTTCATCAAGCTCATGCTCATCGCCATCGTGCTCATCAGCATCATGAACGTGATGATCATGGCGGTGTACGAACGTATCCGGGAGATCGGCACCATCGCCGCCATCGGCACCCTGCCTGAGAGGATCCTGTCGCTTTTCATCATCGAGGGATTCTCCCTGGGGGTGTTGGGCGCGGTGATCGGGAATATCGTGGCCGTGGCCGTCATCGTTCTCCTGGGCATTTCACGGATCACCTTCAACTTCGGCAGGCAGACCGGCCTGGTGCTTTCGCCTTCCCTGAAGGTGTCGGATGTCCTGGTGGTATCGGTGATCGTGATCCTCGTTTCCGTGGTCGCAAGCCTTCAGCCGGCATGGAAGGCCTCCCGCATGGAGCCGGTGGACGCGCTGAGGCACGTATAGACAAAACTACCCCTTGATCATTATACTGCCTTTCGGGTATCGAAACCGCAATGGATTGTTCTGCTGGTGAAACCATGACAAATCAAAAGAAACCAAAGGGAATCCCACTGGTGTGGGGAAAATACGTTGCGCTGTTCATGGTGTGCTTCGGTATGTGCCTCCTGGATGCGGGCTGCTCCCCGATGAATACGCCGGATTTCAGGGATGTGATGACGGCATGCCGGAACCGCACCCGGAAACAGCAGGCCATCTGCAGGGGCATGGATTGGCTGTTTAAAAACCCGGTTGACATACACAGGGAAGGTTTTATGGAACTGGGGGAAGAGATCAATCTTTTCTACATGTTTTATCTGAATGCAGGCAGCGCGGGCGAGAAGGAATTCTACCGGTCCGCCATACGTTCAAGGATCGAGCGCCTTCTCCGGGAGCACGATTTGCGGGTGAACCATTTTGAAGAGATCCTCGGGTATCTCTATTTTGTTCATATCATGAATCGGATGGGCATCAGCAATGAACGGTATGAGGATTTTGTGGAGACGGAGGTCCTGCCGAACGGGATGATGCATCATGGACAATCCAACACCTTTATGCTGCTCAGTTCGGCCATGATCGAGGGGCTTGGAAGGAGCCCGCAGGTTCCCTTCCAAAGGCTGCTCGACCAGGGGATCATTGCGCGCCTGAGTCCCCGTCCTGATCTTGTTCCGATCGATAAGGTCTATGTGACGTCCGCTGACATCCAGAATTTTTACTATGACGTCACCCATGAAATCTTCGCCATGTCAAATTATGGAGAGAGGGACCCCTCCACCTGTCTTCTCGATCATGAGCTGCAATTTCTGAAGGGGATCATACCCAGGGGGATGGCACGATTTGTGGAAGAGGGTGAGGTGGATATCGTTGCGGAGTTGATCGTCTGTGCCAGGATGATCGGGTGCACGGATTTTCATGGTTTCGAGGATGCCGTTCTGTTTATCCTCGATGCGCAAAAGGATGACGGTTCCTTCGGGCCTATCCGGAGGATGTCGTTTCTGGGGCGTCCTAATATCTACCGGCACGGGGTCCTTGTGGCCCTCTGGGCGCTGGTGGAATAGGAAACCGGGTGCCATGCGCAGTGCCCGTTGACACCCCTGCGGCACGAGTCCTGATTCCCATACCTTTCCTGGGAGCGGCATGACCGCGTTGAATGGCGGAATAAACCCCCACCTCCCCCTTATGATTGCGGCTTCTGCGGTTTCATGATGCCCTTGATCGCATCCAACAAGGCCTTCGCTTGCTCCTCCTGCATCTTCTTTTTAAACGCCTGTCCCGGAATGGCGGGCCGTGTCTTTATGGTCTGAATGACCTCCCTGGCATACTCCTTGGTCAACTCCACATTCTTGAAGATATTGTCGGACTTCTCCACCTTGTAGTGGTCTTCGGGCAGATAGTGCGACACCACCTCGCCCGATAATACAAGGGCCGTCATCTTTCCCAGTTTTCCCGATGATCTGCTTATCCCTACGGTTTCTTTATGTGAGACGCAGGTGAATACCGAGACATCGGCAGGCACGGATGGCCGAGCCTTCTGGGATGACATACGATATTTGTTCTGGCGTGCCGCCTCTGCCTGGGCCTTGTCCACATCGGATTGCTTCACCACAATGATGATCCCGTCTCGTTCAAACTCCTTTCTGAGGATATCGAAGAGCATGTCCGCCCTGATGGACTTCTGTAAATTCTCGCTTATTTCAGGCCGGTACAGGGCAACCACGATGGGATCGGTGGGTTTTCGCCGTTCCGCCTTCTTGATTGCCTCAATGCGGGAGGTTTCCTGCTCCCGGCGGAGCCTCTCCTGCTCCATGGTTTTTTCATCGCCCCTGACGGTGGTGCGCCCTCCCACCGAGGTGGTCGTCTTCCACTGCCCTCCTGCACAACCAAACATTACTGCAAATAGAATGCATCCTGCGATTTTAATAATGCTGTGAGCTGAGTGTCTCATTTTTCCCCCCTGACTTTGCGATTGAGCGGCGCGCCGACGAGGCTGGTCCGCCTCGAAGCGCTTATTAGCCGCGCCCTCAAAACCGGGTTTCCTTTATCTCACCAAGCGTCATCTCGTGATTCATTAATCCCGCGAGGTTTGTGAGATGAACCTATGGCCCATTTTCGTCGTCTCCCCAGACTTGGATACGTGCAGAACTTCTTATCGGCAACGCCGGCTTGTTCTCGCGAATGAAGAAAATGATGTCGTTCGGGTGTTGCGGATACTTCTCCCGAACTGCCTGAAGGATGACGTATTCGTCCTCCCGCAGCGGGCGACACAGCCGGAGTTGATAGAGCCATTGGAATATTCGTCTCATCGCACAGTATTCGGCCTAACAACCTGTTAAGTAATAAAACCGCCATCCCAATGAAACCAAAATACATTTCCTTTGATAATCAGTCAAAAAAATCCATTCATTACCTTCATCGGAACTAACGGGAGAAAATCTTTGGCAGGTTTTTTCCCGAGGCTTTTTTTTCGCTCAGGGTATTTCTGAATACAGGCAAGGCGTGAAAAAGGGCCGTCCCGGAACAGATCATCCGGGACCCTGCCCGGTGACCGGGACAGATGCGCGTTCTCCACACGGTCATTCGTTACAACGCGGTTCCTATTCCTCCCCCTGAAATGCCGCCTTCAGCTCATCGAGCACGGCCTTTTTGAGGATGAACACCAGTTCGTCGTCCTTGTGAATCACCGCATCCGCTTTTGGAACGAGGAATTCCTTTTTCCGGTATATGGCAAAGAGGATGGCGTCCGAAGGGATGCCGAGGTCCCCTACCTTCTTCCCGTGAAGGCCGGGGCCGGCTGAAAGGTGATAGAACCGCGCCTCTCCCCGCACCAGGTTGACGAGCTCCAGGAGATTCAACCCCCGGGAGAGATAGGTGGCCTGGACGCTGGTGGTCATGGTGGGGGCGACGATAGTATCGATGCCCAGGTTTCTGCTGATGGGGATGAAGCTTGGCTTGCTTATCCTGACGATGGTCTTTGTTTCACCGAATGTCTTTGCCATCAAGGCGATGATGATGTTGCTCTGATCGCTCTCGGTCAGGGCGATCAGGGTATCCGCCTGGTCGATCTGGGCGTTTTTCAGTATCTCCGGATCCGACCCATCGCCGTTGATAACGGTGCAATCAAGCTCGTCCGCAAGCCGATCGGCAATGTCGGGGTCCTTTTCGATGAGGATGACCTCATCCTTCCATTCGATAAGCTGTCTGGACACCGAAATGCCCACCTCTCCGGCGCCGATCACGATTATTCTCATTCCGTCCTCCATTTCACCCATGTTCGGGGATCGAGCATCACCAGGAATGGGAGGATTTCCAGTCGTCCCATCCACATGTCAAAAAGGAGCACTACCTTCAGGTGTCCCGGCAGTCCGGGGCCGCATATGCCGGTGGAGAGTCCCACCGTTCCGGTGGCGGACACCACCTCGAACAGCGCGTTCAACAGGTCGTACCCGGCTGCCACAAACAGGATCACCGACAGCACCACCGTAATTCCGAAGAGCCCCATGGTGACGACCGCCGCCTCGATTTCCCGGTCGCTCAGGGTGGCATTATCGATCCGCAGGTGGGTGACCACCTCCTTCGGCTGATGGATGCGCATCAAGAAAAGATGAAGAAGCCTTATGAATATGATGAGGCGAAAGATCTTTATCCCCCCGGCTGTCGACCCGATGGAGCCGCCTATGACCATGGCCAGGATGGCCGCCAATCGTGCCAGCGGCGGCGCCTGGGCAAGATTCATGGTGGAAAAGCCGGTGGTGGACTGGGCGGAGATGGTCTGAAAGGCCGACGTCCACAGGGCGTCCCTCCATGGATATGCCCCCGTCATTCCCAGGAAGAAGAGGAGCCAGAGGGCAAGGCAGCACACCAGGAGGGTGCGCAATTGAACGTCCCGCACTATCTTCATGGGCGCCTTGTACAGGGGATAGAAGAGGTTGAAATTCATTGCCCCGAGGAGCATGAATATGATGGAGGATATGATCACCAGGGGAGGAAAGGGGGCGAACCCTTCCCCCATGGTGCCGAACCCCCCGGTGGATATGGTGGTCATGGAGTGGCACAGGGACTGGAAGAAGTCCATGCCGCACAGGCGATAGACAAGGAAGCAGGCGAGGGTGATCACCACGTAGGCCCGCCAGAGCAGCTTGGTCGCCGTGATGGCGCTGGGGGAGATCTTCGTTTCCCCCAGGCTGACCGTGAAGAGCCGGGAGGCGGTGGTTCCCGGCCCGATCAGCACCGAAATGGTCAGCACCACGATCCCCAGTCCCCCGATCCATTGGATGAAGGATCTGGTGAAGAGCATGGTGGGTGAAAGCCGTGCCAGGGGGATGGTGCTGAGTCCTGTGGTGGTCACCGCGGACATGGATTCAAACAGGGCATCCAGGAAGGGGAGGCCGGAGACCCACCAGACCGCCGCCATGATTGACGCGAGTAAGAGATAGATCAGGCTGGCCAGCACCAGCGCATCCTTGACGTTCAGGTCCGCTTCGGGAAGCAGCCTGTTACCCAGGATGCCGAAGGCGAGGACCAGGAGACTCACGGTCAGATACCTGCCCGTGAGGGCGAATTCGCCAAAAAGGAGGGAAACCGCTATGGGGGCCAGTTGCAGCAGGGCAAGGATGATGAGTATCTTGCTCAGGTACTTTGCCACCGCCCGGTACTGTATGGATGTTATAAGGTTTGCGCGCATCGTCGGTCACCGTGCGTTATAGAAGACGGAAATCTCTCTATTTTTTTTCTGTGTTACTGGGATTCCTGCTCGCTCACCAGGAAATCGACGATCTGTTCGATCCTTTCTTCCGGGACGATTGTCGGATCGTATTCGTGCATCTGCCTGACGATCTCCATCCATGCCGGGCGGCCCAGGCGGTGCTGATAGATCTCCGTTGCCTCGTGGCAGGGAAGGCAGTGGCGTTCAACAGGTGATGCCTGTTCCGAGGCCTCGGCTGCCCTGGGCACATGCGTCAGGGAGAGGTAATGAAGGATTTGACTCGCCTCGTCCAGATTGATCCTCGGCTCGGCCAGGGCCACCATGTCGTTGACCACCCTCTCCCACGACTCCACGCTACGGGGATGCATGATATTCTCGAGGATATGGCAGGTGGAGCATTTGGTGATAAAGAGCTCCTTTCCCAGCCGTTCATCCAGCATTGTCTCAACCATATGTTCCGAAAACCGGGTATGGGAAATGTACGGCATCTCCTCCAGGCGCCAGATCAGGTAGTATCCGGCGGTTATGCCCACCAGGGTGAAGGCGGCGAGATATGCGGTAAATCCCAGGGCGAAGAGGTGCCTTCCCAGCTTCGGGAAAAACCGGGGAATGGAGGCCTTGGCGATCAGCATGAGGAGCAGGGCCACCGAGAGGGTAACGTGGATGGCGATCCGGGGGGAGGATTCCTCCCAGTAGTTTTCCACGCGGATTACCATGAAGATGAATATGACGAGAAACAGGAGGATGAAGATCCACCCGGAGACGGCGTGGAATATCCGGTACCGCTCCGCTGAGGAGATGTCGCGGCCCGATCTGGCCATCATGGTATATACGGCTATTGCACCGAACGCAAGACACACACAACTGAGGACGGTGGTCCAGAGAGGGCCCATATGGTTTCACCTTTCTATCGATTGATATGTTCCCGACGATACGTCATTTTTTCACGTATACGTTCCTTTGTAAAGGATCAACTGATGATAATGAGCGGTTACCGTGGGGCCTTCGACGAGACAAACCCTCATGCCACTTTGTCGTGCCACGAGGAATGAAAATATGATTTTTAATAAGATATGTGATATTTTTTGAGCAATAAATTATAAAATCGATATACCTTGTGAGACAAAAGACAGCAATATTTAACGGGGAACGCCAAGGCGCCCCGGAGGGGCGGGAAGTGTACCCATAGAGATTAAGCGTGTGTTGACATGCAGGACGGCATTGGCTATATTCTGAGAGGATCATCTTTGATGGAGTCGTAAAAGGTCGATGTTATTCTTTTCTGTCATTCCGTGCTCGACACGGAATCCGGTTTTTCACATAGCCCTGGACTGAGATCTTTGCCGCAGTGACAGGTTTGGCGACTTTTTACGAGGCCATCATTTTTGCCCTGCGTTACATGAGGATTTTCATTGACCATTGCTTGTAATAAACCTTCATGCCTCGTTGTGATCGACAGACCAGGGTGACATTGACCTTGGCAGGAACGGCTGGTCCGGCGTACTCATACCCTCGCCCGGGGTGAACAGGGCAGGGGGAATGCATTGAACCGGCCGAAGAATGCATCGCCGACCATGTACATCCGGGGGAAAGACCATGGATGATGCCGCATTACAGGAGCGCACGAAAAGGGCCGCGGCCATTGTGGGGGAACTGAAGAGGCTCTTTCCCGGGGCGCGGATTGCCCTCGAGTACAGAAGCAACTGGGAGCTTCTGGTCTCCGTGATCCTTTCCGCCCAGTGCACGGACAAAAAGGTCAACGAGGTGACGGAGAGGCTCTTCAGGAAATATACGACCCTCGATGACTACGTGAATGCGGATCAAGGAGAATTCGAGCAGGACATCAGGCAGACCGGATTTTTCCGCAACAAGGCGAAGAATATCCTTGCTTCGGCGAAGATGGTCAAGGAGCGCTTCGGCGGGCAGGTTCCGCGGAGCATGGAGGAGCTGCTTCTCCTCCCCGGCGTTGCCCGAAAGACGGCAAATATCGTTCTGGGAAATGCATACGGGATCGTGGAGGGTATTGCGGTGGACACCCATGTGCGGCGATTGTCCATTAAACTGGGATTGACCGACCATGAGGACCCGAACAAGATCGAGCAGGACCTGATGAGGCTCCTCCCCAGGGAGGAATGGTTCGACTTCACCTACCGGCTGATCAGCTACGGCAGGCAGATCTGTCCTGCGCGAAAACACGACTGCACCAGGCATCCTCTGACCTTGATCTATCCCCCTGCCGCGGACCGCTGGCCCTGATTTGCCTATCCATGGCGCTTAAAGGCCCGGATATCCAAAAAGAAGACCGCGAAGGGTTATATCCTGTCTACCGTCACATCCCTTCTTCTTTCAATGTCAGGCTTGTGTCATCTCATCCATAACCACTACCCGGTATGATTCCGGCAACGCCATTGGCGACGTTCAAAAAGGTGCCCAAAGGGATCATTACCGGTACACCGGGTAAACAACCCGGAGGAGTGTATACAGATCGAGGAGAATGAGGAACAGAATAAAGGCATAGGTCCAAAGTTGTGTCTTCATTGAGAGCAGCCTGGCCGGGTAGGTAAGGACCCAATGCACGCCCAGGGCCATGAAGATGCAGAATCCCGCCAGAACGGGGAAGATGAGTCGTGCCTGTGCGGAGGCGAAGGTGAAATTTATCGTCACCAGGCTGCCGACGGTGATGAGGATGGCGGCCAAAAACAGGAGCATGCAGATCTTCGCCCGGCCGTCGTGTCTTTTGCTCGTGCATACCCTGATCAATCCCGCAATCCCTGTAAGGCTGATCAGGCCGTAAATCCAGTAGGCCCATCCGGGAAGGGGGACGGTCAGCCAGTCAAACAGGCCCCAGAATGAGGTGAAGAGCCTGGGGAAGAATATCCTTTTGAAAAACATCGTCCTCATGTGGGCGGGCAGGACCAGCCCGGGATTTTGCGACGCCAGCAGGTTCCAGCCGAACGGATCAGTCCATCCGTAGATCATGATGTTTCTCACGAAATACCATCCGGCGATACCTGCCACCATCACCAGGAATAATCCGAGATTGGTGAAGAGGGCGCGCAGTTTTTGTGCATTATCCACCAGAGACGCGACAATGATTCCTGCAAGGGCGACAAGGGCTACGGCGGCGATGTTTACCTTGGTGATGAATCCGAGCCCCACGGCAATCCCCAGCAGGATCGCCAACCGGTTCTGCTTCCGGTAATCCTTTCGAATCAGCCTGGCAACCAGCCATAAGGAGATAGTGGCAAGCAGAATGACCAGGTTGTCGTTATTGAGGGAGCCGCTGAGGAAATTGAACTGGGGATTGAAGGCGGCGATCGCCATGGCGAGCAGGGCAAGGCGTTTGTTCCCGGTAAAGAGGGTGCGGGCGGTTGTGAAGATGAAGAGGATGGTGAGGGCACCGAACACCATGGAGAGTATTCTCAGAAGATGCACCAGCCTGATCCCGCCGGAGAAGGGGAAGGTGTCCTCCTTGGTGGTGAGGAACATGTTGAGGTCCCTTCCCCGGCCCCATTTGACATACCCCGGATTCAGCGGGGGATAGATCTTCTCGCCGAATCCCCGGTGAGGGTATCGATAAAAATTCACGATGTCGTCATACCCATGGATGTGTATATCGGAGCCCTGGTTGGGGGAAAGGACGTGCAGGAAAGGGGCGTTTAACGCGTAGTAGAGCGGGGGATTGAACCCCTCGGTTGAAATGGCCCTTTCCTCAGTGGCCTGATTCGGTAATTGCCTGTTCTGAGCAAGGAACCGCATGTATTCGAAGTGGAAGGGCTCGTCCGGTGCATTGAACACCGGGACAATCATGCTGTAGCCCAGGGAGAATGCGATAAAGAGGAGAAGTACGACAATGCATGGATACTCTATGTCTTTCATGATCCCTATACTACCGCCATAGAGGGTAAGGGGCAATCCGCATTGTCCGGATGCCGCAGGCGCGTTCCTCCCTGCGCATAGTATCCTTTATGGTCATCGCTATCGACGAGGTATACCCTCGTGCCCTCACAGGGGCCACGAGGCATGAACATAGATGCCTTTTTCGGGACAACATTATAGAAGGCCCGCAGGCGTGGTTGCCCACGTTGCTTAGGG
Organism: bacterium; assembly: GCA_049472355.1. Taxonomy (GTDB): domain Bacteria; phylum SZUA-182; class SZUA-182; order DTGQ01; family JAFGSM01; genus JBLIRM01. The sequence goes on from JBLIRP010000016.1 coordinate 45,897, forward strand.
TCATTCGCAGCCTGCGTTGCCTGCCATCAGACATAGCAGGGGCCCCGGAAAAGACCAACCGCGCGCCTGTTAGAGCCAGTTGTTCACCATGAGCCCGACACCGAGCCGGCTCACCGAGTGGCTGTAATCGATCAGGGTCTCGCCGTAGCCGTTGAAATACTGGACATATCCCTGGAGCTTGTTCTTGATGGGAAAGCTCCAGTCGATCTGCACGGCGCCGCGGTTTTTATCCCAGTCCAGGTTGTTTCTCAGCATCAATCCCACCCGACTGGTACCAAAAACCCAGAGTGCCGTTATCTCCCCGTATCCCAGGTAATCCTCGATATCGGGGTTGTCGTCGCCTCCCGGATCGGTCGGGCTGGTCTTTGCCCGCTCGGGGATCCGGAACCATGGCTTGAGGCTGAAATAGAAATCCCCGTAGTCGAAGATGATGTTCATATACAGACGATTCCAGCTTCGGGAGAGCGGAAGACTGTGGCCGTTTGACTGGTGAACGAACCCGAGAATGACCCATTGGTTGCTTATCCCTTGATCCCCCTTCGGCAGCCAGAAGCCCCACATCAGCTCCGGCTCGTAGTTCGTCTCCCGAAAGGGGCTGGACAGCCTCTTGTTGAATGCCTGCCAGAAGGAGAGCTGCGTGTACCCGAAGGCGAGGTCCCCGCCGCTGTTGAGGAAATCCCTGGCCAGGGCGATCCTGAGACTGACCTGGAACTTTATCTCGTAGGAGGTGAGATCCTCGAACTCTTTATTCGCCCGTGTATTATAGGTAAGCGGCAGGATATAGTTCGGCTTGTAGGTGGTGATCCCAAAACGGCTCTGCTCAATGCGCCATTCCTCCTCCCGGCGCTTGGCAAGCGCACTCTCGGATGCAGGGGACGCGGGTGGCTCGGCGGCGAGGGCAGCGTCCCCGTGCTTCGTATGCTCACGGGGCGGTTGTGCAAATGCCGCGATGCCGCAGAGGAGCACGCCGATCATCAAGGCTACGGAAACGCCGGGGCGGCGCTTACGACACGGGTGAGAAGAGGGCCCATTACCGGGGGAATCATCGTGCGGTGAGATCAGTATCATTCCGTTGCCATCATTTTTATTGACTGTAAAAACCACCACTTTTAGTGGTGGATTACCTATTGAAAATAATTTACACCCCTTTAAGGGGTAACATCTTTTTTAAACCACCCCTTTAAGGGGTAGTTGTTAATTTACAACCCCAAAGCATTCCCCAATAGCTTAATGATATACACTGCGTTTCGTCAAGGGTTAAAATCAACAGGGCCGGAATCAACTCTGCACGAATTGTTCCGTCATTGTGTAATGAGGCATCCAACGGTTGTGCCAACATTTCCTTGTTAATCCCTCACGTACGCAGTTGCACACACGATCATGGCCGGGCAAAAGGGCAGGGTAGGCGGTGATCACCATGAGGAGGTACGGGAGGTATTTGTCCCGATGTTGCTCTATGATGCACTGTTCGTCATGTGCGCCCCCATAGTGGACTGTAAAGAGGATATCTCCCTGTTCCGGGGGGCATCCCCTTATTTGAAAAACTCCTTCAGGAAGTTCAAAAGTCCCTTGTGGGCCACAGGCTCATGGATGTTTCATCTGAAAATCCCCTTTGGGGCATTTTCATGCCTCTTTGTGAGCCGAAGTCTCATCTGCGTTTCACTTCTACATTCTACATTCTACATTCTACATTCGATATTCGACATTCGCAGTTTCATCCGGCTCATGTGCGTTTCACTTGCCGCACGGAATGTGCTATAGTTGTATCTTGTTGAAAAGCCGATAAATAACGTGTGGTTACGGAACGGGTCAACCGTTCCGACCCCTTCAACCGAGACAATGATCGTATACCTATGGAGCACGCCATTCGTAAGACCGATATCCTGGTAGCGGGAGCGGGGATTGCCGGATGCGCCGCATCCCAGGCCTTTCAGGCTGCCGGAGCAGACTACCTGCTCCTTGAGAGGAATGTGGAGCCCGGAGGCCTCACCCGCTCCATCAGCATCGGGGAGGCGCAGTTCGACTATACCGGCCACTTCATGCACCTGGCACGATGCTCAAGTCCGGCGGCATTGCCCTTTGCACATCAAAACGACGAGGACTGGGGCCTGATCAATCGCAGGTCCATGGTGTTCATAGAGGGCGAGATGGTGCCGGCCCCCTTTCAATACAATCTCTTCTCCCTGCCCGGCAATATTCGGAAACAGTGCATCGATGGTTTTCACAGCCGGTCCGAAGCCATTGAAGCTCAATCCTTCAGGGAGTACCTGCACGCAGGGTTCGGCGAGGGTATCTGTCACCACTTTCTTTTTCCTTACAATGAGAAGATCATGGCATGCCCTCTGGATGAACTTTCGGTGGACGCGGTGAAGCGGTTCTTCCCCGTGCCTGATAAGAAAAGGATCGAGAGTGGATACAGGCACGGTGAGGCGAATCAGGATGCCGGGTACAACAGCCGGTTCTGGTATCCGAAGCATCAGGGCATCGGGCTGCTCGCACAAGGCCTGGCCAAGGGATTAAAAAATCTCATCACCTCCTGTCCTGTAGAAGGCGTCGATCTTGCCGCACACAGGGTGTCCACCCCGTCCGGAACAGTCCGCTATGAGCGCTTGATCTCATCGATGCCTCTAAGGACATTGTGTACGCTCACCTCACATCCCGCGCTGCGGAGCCTTGCCGATTCCCTGCGCTATACCAGGGTGCTGTGTCTGAACCTGTTGATACAGGGGACCATGCCGGAGATCTTCCAGGAGAGCCACTGGATTTACGTGCCCCAGAGGGACATCCCCTTCTATCGCCTGGGCATCTACTCCCATATCGCACCCGGGAGACAGCCCCAGGGAATGACCGCCCTCTATGTAGAGGTTGCCTCAGCCCATAATGCACCGGCGCCTGTCATGGGCACACTCCTTGATGATATTCTTTCCTCCCTTGAGCGTCTTGGCTGGGTGTACAGGTCACAATGCGCGATCATGACGGCAAACTGGATCGATTGCGCCTATGTCCTTTTCGATCATTCCCGGAAAAAGACGGTGTCCGAGATTTTCGGTATCCTCAAGGAGTATGAAGTGTATCCCATCGGCCGCTATGGACTTTGGGATTATATCAGCATGGAGGATGCCATCCTCTCCGGTGTGGAGACAGCGGGAATGCTCCTTACATGAATAGGTTTCATCCCTCTGTGGCAAAAATGGACACTGCGATTCCTTCTCGCTGTGATTCAGATTGCGGAAAAAACCGTACCGAGGGCATTAATCATGCACCACAAGGCCCACCAATGACTATCTGTAGTGGGCCTTGTGTTGCACGGTGAGCCTCCTATGGGGAGGCTCAGTGCGAATACGGGCTGAACTTTGCCTTTAAATAGTCAGCAAGGGGAATATGGTCGGCAGCGGACGCCATTTTGACGTCATCATTCACTGCAGACTGATCGTGCTGGCGAGTTTTATCCTCGGCGAGTTGTCTGAAAGGGTTCGTCTGCGCTTCATACCGTGCTTCCTCGCGCATGGAGTAATTCCGGGCATTTTTCGGTGATGCGAAGCCATCGGCAAAGATCTTCTTCAGGAACCTTATCGTGATGTGCTTTATTTCCATTGTTTTCCCCCCTCCTTCTCTACAATGGACAGAGTATCTTTGATGACTTTTTTTGCCACATCAATGCATATAATAAAGACCTTACCAGGAACCTAAACCTTACGGCTCCTGAGCATGTCGGATTCCATTGCCTCGCCAAGGTGACAGACCTTCCTGATGCCTCCGCCTGTCCCCATTCCCACAAAACCGAAAGTGACCCTCAAAATAGGTGCCTGGGTCTCTTGATGCCAACCAGGGCCATGGCGTTGCCTGATGGGTAATTATTATGACATATCCATGCCGGGAACAGGGAAATGAGCGGTGGCAACGGCCAAGATGGGACGTTTATTGCATTTCTATGAAATTTTACATATAATTATAGTATCCTGAGTCATAATCTCACGGCCGGAGGCTGTTGTATGAACCACGTTGAAAAAGGGTCTCTGGTTCATTTTTTTCTTATTCTTCCCGTTCTGGTTCTTATCCTGGCCATGCTCATCCCTCCACCCGCTGTCGCATTCATGCCCTTGGCATATCCGCCCGTCAGGTATGACTATGATCAGGTTTACGGTCAGCCCAGTTTCTCTCCAATGATGGAGGACCCCTTTATGGGTGAGGGCGATATCCTCGTCGACAATTTCGAATACTGGGATTCGCCTTATAATCATGGCTGGCGGGGGGGATACCCCTGGCCGATTTATTCTGTTGCGCCTTGGACTGACTCACGATTTACCGCCACCCTGGACCTGCAGGCACGGAGCAGGGTCCTCGACATGTTTCAGTACGAGTATCACTATCTCCTCTGGTCCCTTATGGATTCCACCTTTGATGACTGGCACGACATTGTGTACAGTCTCTTTACCCCGCCGTCCGCTGCGGATACGGACGGGGAAACCGGCATCAGCATGGAGACCAACGCGATTTTCACCTTCGACTTCAGGGCACCCCTGGGCATGAGGGAGCAGGACATCCCCGAGCTGGACATCATCGGCGAGGGATGCGGCAGGGAGATTACCATCAGGCTCCTCGCCAAGCGGCCGTGGTGTGATGAATGCATAGTACAGGAGGTGCACACGGCCTCCGGCTCCTACACCATCGCCCCTGTGGTGCGCGCAGCCGATGATAAGGAATTGACCATCGACGTGCTGCTCGGCAGGGACATCCTGGACGGCTCCTGGCACACCGTATGGATTGATTGTGCGGACGCGGTGAGGCAGGCGGTGATCCACGAGCGTCTCGATCCCGATGCATGGTGCATCGAAAGGGCGAATGCGGTCACGATAACGGGCGGACGGAGGTTTCGTCTGGATAACATCGTGTTCCGGGCCTCCTATGCCACCGGGGGCCTCGAATCCCCGGTGCTCTTCAGGATGGGTCCCCTGTATGCCCAGCTTCTGGAGCACAACAGGTATCTCTTTGTCGCCGACTACACCGGAAAAAAGGTCACTGTATTTGACGGGGAAGAGAACCGGGAGATCTCCAGGATCATCGACCTTTGTCTCAATCCCGCCAGCTTCATCTTCGTCGAGGACCCCAATGATCCGAGCGACCCGGTGGTCAGCTACTGGACGAAGCTCGGCGCGGACCCCAACCTCTTTGGCGGGAACGATCCCGCCATGGCCGCGCTCTTCGGCAGGGACCAGTTCATCGTGGACCTCAATCTTCCCATCTTTTCCGACCCGAACCTGCGCATGGGCACCTCCGGGCCCGGTCCCGCGGCCCAGAAACTCATCGATCAGGGAAGCCTTGGGTGGTACGCTGACCTGAGCGGGCACAGCGCAGCGGAAACCGACCCGTCCCTGGAGTTCGGCCCCCTTCCCATCGATCCCTACGACGGGGTTCCCACCTATCTGCCTGTCCACTACTCGGTGATCCAGACAGTCAAAATGACCGGGAAGCCCTTTTTCAGGCCCGACTTCGTGTTCATCCTGGAAGGCGCCCTGTGGAATGCCGGAATGACCGTGTGGCCCATGATCGCGGCACTCGATTTCACCCCGCAGTACATCGAGGAACTGATGGTGACCCTGAGGGTGGCCGGCGGTACCCATTCGGATACGTGCATATTTCCCCTCTCAGTGGTGAACTACGGGGTGGCAAATTACGCCCCGGTGGCACAGGCAGTCGAGGATCAGATCTTCTATGTGGGGGAAGAGGGGGAGTACCTGGTGAACTTCATCGACCCCGATTGCTTCATCTTCACCATGTCCACGGGAGCCGGGAACAGCCATTCTCCCGGATTCCCTGTATCCGCGTCCTACAGGACCGACGTGGAGGGATTGTCCTGGAATGACTACCACGGCATGATTTGGCCCTGGTCATGGGTGAACTGTCCATGGAGCATCGTTCATCCCACAACCGGCCTGATACGCTGGGAGCCGGATTCCGTGGGGATCCGTGACATGCTTGTCACCTGCACCGATGCAAGGGATGATCATGGCTTTGTCCAATTCGAGATATTCGTCGATGACCGTGGCACTGGATCGAACCACCCCCCGGAGATCCTCAGGGCGCCCGAAGAGCCGTTGGTGGTCAGGGTGGGAGAGGGGTGCCTGCTTGGTTATCCCCAGCTTGTCGTCCAGGACCCGGATGATGACGAGCTATATGCATCATGTAACCTCGGCACTTGCAACCGGATGCCGGACGGCACCTTCGTCTGGGAATGGGGATTTTCGTCCGATTCCCCCGGAAGCTATTTCCTTTCCATGTTACCGGGTACTTACGTCGTGGAGATCATCTTCTACGACCTGAAGGGCGGCCGGGCCCGCACGGAGTTTTCCGTCGAGGTGCGGCCCTGGTGGGCGTATACGTCCTGGGGTCAGGTCTTGAATTGACAGTTTTTTTCCGAAAATAGATTTTTATGCTTCGTGGTGCCACAAGGCGCCAAGAGGGTTTGTTGTGAAAAACTGACAATTCAAGACCTGACCCCATTTTGTT